>NZ_JBEXSH010000267.1:0-10117 GCF_040613555.1 Streptomyces sp. NPDC006265 | reverse complement strand
GGAGCGCCTCGCGGCGGAGCGGCCCCGGCGTGTCCGGATCGCCGCACACCGGTTGGCCGAGGCGCGGGGCCGGATCGTACGGCTGCCCGAAGGTCCGGGGCGCGGCTGCTAGCGTCCGGCCCCGTGGACGACAGCGTGTACGTGGGCAACGCCGGTGCGGACGCCGCCCTGGACCGGGGATGGATCCTCGGGCATTTCAAGGAGGCCGGGGATCCGCGGCGCAGTGAGGCCGTGGAGATCAAGTGGGGTGTGCATCCTCGCGGGGACGAGCGGGCCGAGTGGGTGCGGGGTGAGGAGCGGACCGCGCTGCTGGTGCTCGTCAGCGGGCGTTTCCGGGTCGAGCTGCCCGGCCGCAGCGTGCTGCTGGAGCGGCAGGGCGACTACGTGGTGTGGGGGCGCGGCGTCGATCACTCGTGGGTCGCGGAGGAGGAGTCGGTCGTGGTGACCGTGCGGTGGCCGTCCGTGCCCGGTTACGCGGTGACCCCGCCGGGCTGACGCCTTTGCCCGGCCTGGAGCCGATCGCGACCCGTTTATGGGGAGCGCAGGGTGCACACTGGCGGTGGGACGAGTGCGTGACTGCGGGGTGATGCAGATGCACAGCCGCTTCCGGAGCGATCGGCGGTTGACCACCCGTATGGGGGTCACGCTGTTCCTGCTCGGATTGTTGTACGTGGCGTTCGTCGCCGCGTTGATCGTGCTGCTGAAGTCGTGGGTGCTGGTCGTGGTGATCGCGGCGGCACTGCTCGGCGCGCAGTACTGGTTCTCCGACCGGATCGCGCTGTACGCCATGCGCGGGCGGGTCGTGGAGCGGGAGGAGTATCCCGAGCTGCACGCGGTGATCGACCGGCTGTGCGCCCTGGCCGACATGCCGATGCCGGTGGTGGCCGTGTCCGGTATGGACATGCCGAACGCGTTCGCGACCGGGCGGAACGCCGACCACGCCGTGGTCTGCGTGACGACCGGGCTGCTGCGTCGGCTGGAGCCGGCCGAGCTGGAGGGCGTGCTCGCGCACGAGCTGTCGCACGTGGCGCACAAGGACGTCGCCGTGATCACCGTCGCGTCGTTCCTCGGGGTGATCGCGGGGCTGATCGTGCGGTTCGCCTTCTACTCGCAGCTGTTCGGCGGGGCCAGGAGGGACCAGAACACGGCTGCGATCTTCGCGGCGGTGATGGGTGTGGCGGCGACCGTGTACGCGATCAGCTTCCTGCTGATCCGGGCCCTGTCCCGGTACCGGGAGCTGGCCGCGGACCGGGCAGCCGCCCTGCTTACCGGCCGGCCCTCGGCGCTGGCCTCCGCGCTCACCAAGGTCTCCGGCGACATCGCCCGCATCCCGTCCGAGGACCTGCGCACGGCCCAGGCCTTCAACGCCTTCTACTTCACGCCCGCGCTGGGCCGTGAGCCCGGCATCGCACGACTCTTCTCGACCCACCCGAGCCTGGAGCAGCGGCTCGACCAGCTGGGCCGGATCTCCGCAGAGCTGGGCGAGGCGGCGCCGCCCGGAGGGGTGTGATCGGAGCATGGGACTGCTGGACATCCTGCTCGGCCGGACCAGGCCGGTCGTGGCGGATCTCGACCGGCTCTTCGCGCTGCCCTCGGCGGCCGTGACCCTGGAGGTCGCCGCGGGCTTCACACCGACCGGGCAGGGCGCGGTGTGCTTCGCCACGGTCGAGGGCGCGGCCTTCGAGCAGTCCCACCGCGAGGTGCAGGCGCTGCTGGACGCCGACACCGACCGCGACGGCCCGCCTGTGGAGCTGCGCCAGGACGACTACGGCTACTCCTGGCTGGTCTCCCGCCGTGCCCCCGACCAGCTCTCCGCGCTCGTGAACGATCTGCACGCCGTGAACAGCCAGATGGAGGGCAACGGGTTCGGCCCCCAACTGCTGTGTTCCCTGGCCGGGTTCGAGGACCCCTCCGGCCGGCGGCTCGCGCTGGTCTACCTCTACAAGCGCGGCACGTTCTATCCGTTCGCGCCCCTGCCGGACGCGACGCGGCGGCGCGACAACGCCCTCGAACTCCAGGTGCGGGCCGCGCTCTCCGGCGACCTGCGCATCGAGCAGGATCTGAGTCGCTGGTTCCCGGTGTGGGGAGCGCCAGGTCTGTGAGCGCCCCTCTCGAGCGGGGGGCCGCGTGAGTGAATGGCCGTATGAGTGAGCTGATCCCCTTCACCCACGTCAGCGACGGCGAACGGCTCAGCGGGGTGTCCTGCGGCGGGACCGGGCCGGCCCGCGCGACGGTCATGGTGCTGCACGGCGCGGGCAACGGCAGCAAGGAGCGACTGGTGCCGCTGCTGGCGGAGTTCGCCGCCCACGGCTGCCACGCCCTCGCCTTCGACTTCTCGGGGCACGGAGAGAGCACCGGCCTGCTGCGGGAGCTCAGCCTGCGCCGCCGCTTCGAGCAGGCCGTCTCCGTCATCGACGCACGCACGCGCGCCGACGGGCCGCTGGTCCTGGTCGGGTTCAGCATGAGCGGCCAGACCGTGGCGGATCTCGCACGTCACTACGGGGACCGGGTCGCGGCCTTGGGGCTGTGCGCGCCGGCGGTGTACGCGGGCGAGGCGTGGGAGGTGCCGTTCGGCGCGGGGGACGGGCGGTTCAGCGAGATCATCCGCGGCCCCGGGAGCTGGCGTGCGGCGCCCGCGCTCGATGTCCTGCGGGGGTTCGAGGGCCGGGCGGTGCTCGCGGTGCCGGACACGGACGAGGTGATCCCGCCCGCCGTGACAGAGGCCCTCTCGCAGGCGCTGGCCCGGCGCTCGCAGTTCACGCACTGGGAATTCGAGGGCTCCGGGCACCGGTTGGGGCTGTGGTTCCGCGACCATCCCGAGGACCGGCGGGACCTTGCAGTGGATCAGCTCGAACCGCAGGGTGGCCTCGGAGACCTGGTCGAGCTGCGGGTGGCTGTGGCTGTGCCCGCCGATCTCGACGCCCGCCGCCGCCAGTTCGCGGACCTGGTCCCAGTCCAGCATGGCGTCCAGGCCGCCCCCGGTGTCGTACGGCCCCCTGAGCCACCCGGTCGAGACGAACAGGGTGGCCGGGAAGCCGTGCTTGGCGAGGGCGGGGAGGGCGTGCCGGTGCACGCCCTCGTAGCCGTCGTCGAAGGTGATGAGGACCGGCCGCTCGGGCAGCGCGCGGCCGGAGCGCCAGCACGCCGCCAGTTGGGCCGTGGTGACCGGCGTGAGGCCCCGGTCGGCGAGCACCGCCATCTGCTCGGCGAACGCCTCCGGGGTCACCGACAGGGCGCGGGTCGCCTCGTTCGGGTCGGTCGCCACCGCGTGGTACATGAGGATCGGGACGCGGACGTCACTCACGGGCCGCCACCTCCACCTCAGGCACCCGGAACGTGGTCCCGCCCCGGCGCGCCCGGACGCTGCCGACGACGTAGCCGCCCGCCGCGGTCAGCACCCCGGCGACGATCGCCCCCGCCCGGCCCGCACCGCCCGGCCGGGCCAGCAGGGCGTCCCGCAGACCCCGGGCCACCCCGGCCGGCAGGACCCGGGTGGCGTACCGGCGTTCCGACTCCAGGCCCTTCTCGGCGCCGACACTCCGCGCCACCAGGGCTTTGGAGAGGCCCTCGGCGTAGGTCCGGGTACGGAAGTAGCGGAAGTGCTCCCGGAGCTCGGGCACCCGGTGGTGGATCACCGCCCGGTCGTCGATCAGCAGCACCGCGTCGGGCCGGGCGCGGCTGAGGCGGATGCACAGCTCCGTCTCCTCGCAGCCCAGCGGGCGTTTGTCGCCGTCCCGGCCGATGCCGGTGGCGAAGCCGCCCGCCGCGTCGAAGGCGCTGCGGCGGAACGAGGCGTTGCCGCCGAGCACATTGCGCACCCGCACCCGGCCGCCCGGCAGGCCCCGGTAGGTGCAGCCCACCACCCAGTCGAACTCCTCCGGGAACCAGTCGGGCCGCCGCCCCGACGCCCAGACCGGCACCGTGCGCCCGCCCACCGCCATCACCCGCTCGTCGGTGTACGCCTCGGCGAAGTGCCGCAGCCAGTCGCGCTCGGCCACGGCGTCGTCGTCGAGGAACGCCACGATCTCGCCGCGGGTCGCGGCGATGCCGGTGTTGCGGCCGGCGGACAGGCCTCGGGGGCCCGCGTTGGCGAGCACCCGGACCACGGCGTCGCCGGAGGACTCCTTGTACTCCTTGGCCAGCCGCTCCCGAAGCGTCTCGTTGTGATCGACGACCAGCAGAGTCTCCAGGGCCGGCCGCGACTGCGCGCGGACCGAGGAGACCGCGGCGAGGATGTCCTCCCAGCGGTCCTCGGTGTACGCGCAGATCACGACGGAGATGCCGGGACCGCTCAAGACACCTCTCCCCGCATCGCGGCCGGCATCGGCGACTGGGGCGAACGGCGGCGCAGCGCACGGCGGTTGGAGCGCTCTTGAAGGATCACCCGGAGCACCCGCAGGCCGTCCCGCACGGCCCGCAGATTGCTGACGCCGTGGATGCGCAGGTACTCGTGGCTCGGGATCTCCTGCACCTTGAGCCCGGCCTTGACGACGCGGATGTTCATCAGGGTCTCGACCTCGAAGCCGGTGCAGTCGAGGTCGATCTTGTCGAGGCAGTGCCTCCAGAACGCGTTGTAGCCGTAGCAGAGGTCGGTGTAGCGGGCGCCGAACTTGCGGTTGACGACCGTGCACAGCGCCGAATTGCCGAGCTTGCGGATGAAGGTCATGTCGTCGGTGCCGCCGCCGTTGGCGAAGCGGGAGCCCTTGGCGAAGTCCGCGCCGGAGACCAGGGCGGAGACGTACGAGAGGATCTCGCCGCCGTCGGCCGAGCCGTCTGCGTCGATCATCACGATGATGTCGCCGGTGCAGGCCTGGAACCCGGTGATCAGGGCGTCGCCCTTGCCTTTGCCGCGCTGCTCGACGACTTTGACCTCGGGCCACAGCTCGCGGGCCACCTTGATGGTGTCGTCGGTGGAGTTGCCGTCGACCAGGACCACTTCGTGGATCCAGTCGGGCAGTGTCTTGAAGACGTACGGAAGGTTCTCCGCCTCGTTCATCGCCGGGATGACCACGCTCACCGGCGGGGCTATGGCCAGGTGCGAGGAGACGGGCCGGTACTTTCCGGCGGTCGGCGGATGCGGGTCCGTCGCGGCCGGCTGCAGAACTGAGCTCATGAGTCTGGTCCCTCTCGTCCGGTGGACCGCCCCCCCAGGGCAGTCCGGATCCAGTCCGGTTCGAAAGGGGGGTTCTCACTCGAGGCACGCCGACATGGAGCTTCGGGCACGCCGGGTGAGCTGGCAAAGCTGGCCGGCCGCGAAAACGGCAGCCGACCGCGCGGCACGGCCCGGAGACAGTTGCGGTCACCGAGCACGGCACCCCCCTACCGCGCCCCGCGCCGGTTCGTCGCGGTCCTTGAGCCCTCCCCTAGAGCCGCGTACTGACGGACCGATGCGGGTGAGATGTATGACGGTATTGACGATTGAACCCGTATGGCAAGACCTGGAACGGCCGCTCACGTTTTTGTTGGTTTGACCGTTGCGTCAGGCGCCTTGTGTGACGCAAGTTGCACGTTCCCGTCCCGTAAACATGCGTTCCCCGGAGGTGATCATGGCCTCCGGGGAACATGTGTTCAGGTATCGGTGCGGACGTCGGTCACTGCACGATCTGCAGCATCCGGTTCGGCGAGCCGGAACCCGCGCCGGTGACCTTGCCGGTGACCGCGCCGTTCGCCAGGGCGGTGGCAACCTGGGCCGGGGTCGACGAGGGGTGACCGGCCGGGTGGACCGCCGCCGCGCCCGCGACGTGCGGGCGGGTGCGGCCTGGGCTGGAAGCGTGGTGAGCCCGCCCACGAGGGCGGCGGTCGCCGGCGAGGTCAGTGCGACGAACCCGAGTCTGTCGCTGTGCGGTTGTGCCATGAGAGGGAGTCCTCCTCTGGGCGGCGCGCGTCTGGATGGGGCGCGCGTCATGTGGGGGATGTGCGCGTGGCCGCGCACACCGGCCGGGGAGCGTCGCGTTCCGCTCCCGGCCGGAGTTAAGCGTCGATCAACTATCGGTGCAGATCAAGAGAGTTGAGTACCCGTCAATAGATCTGCCATGGGCGCGCAACAAGAGAGGTCCGCCGCGTAACGAGGCATGGGGAACGCGCCAGGAATCCGGGGAGAGGCCGAAAAGACTTGGCATGGACACTTCCTGTCAACACGCGTAGCTGCTACGACGGTTATGGCAGAGATCCTGCTAAAGGGAGGTTCCATGAGACGTTCCCGACTTGTCGTCCTCGTGAGCTCGCTCCTCCTCGCCGTCGGCACCGCCCTCACCGGGGCAGCGACGGCGCAGGCGTCCTCACTCGCCGCAACCGGCGGCTATGTGGCGCTCGGTGACTCCTATTCGTCGGGAGTCGGAGCCGGCAGCTACATCAGTTCCAGCGGCGACTGCAAGCGCAGCACCAAGGCCTACCCCTACCTCTGGGCCGCCGCCCACTCACCCTCGACCTTCGCCTTCACCGCCTGCTCGGGCGCCCGAACGGGTGATGTTCTGGCGAGTCAGCTCACCCCGCTCAGCGCCTCCACCGCCCTCGTCTCGATCAGCGTCGGCGGCAACGACGCCGGATTCGCCGACGTCATGACGACCTGTGTGACCCAGTCCGACAGCTCCTGCGTCTCCCGCATCAACACCGCCCGGGCGTACGTCGACTCCACGCTGCCCGGCAAGCTCGACGGCGTGTACTCGGCCATCCGCTCCAAGGCCCCCGCCGCCCGGGTCGTCGTCCTCGGCTACCCCCGCTTCTACAAGCTCGGCGCCACCTGCCTCGGTCTGTCCGAGACCAAGCGCAAGGCCATCAACGACGCCTCCGACCACCTCAACACCGCCATCGCCAAGCGCGCCGCGAACCATGGCTTCGCCTTCGGCGACGTACGCACCACCTTCACCGGTCACGAGATCTGCTCCGGCGACTCCTGGCTGCACAGCGTCAGCTGGCTGAACATCGGCGAGTCGTACCACCCGAAGGCCCCCGGCCAGTCGGGCGGCTACCTGCCCGTGCTCAACAGCAACGACTGACCGCTCAACCGGAGTTCGAGTCTGAATTCGGCTCCGGATCCGAGCCCGAGTCCGGGTCGGAACCGGAGGGAGAAGGGGAGGCCCCGCCCGTCGGGGTCTCCGTCTCGCATGTCACCGAGAACGGCACCGACTCGGACGTCGTCCGCACCGGCTCGCGCACCTCCACGCTGATCTCGTTCTCGAACGTCCCGCTCTCCGCCTCGGTCGTCACCCGCACCGTGTCCCGCTTCGAACGTCCGCCGCCCTCGGCGAACGACAGCGTCTTCCACCCCCCGTCGAGCACCTGGCCGCTCTGTGTCACCCAGCGGTAGCTCACCTCGGCCGGCAGCCGGCCCACCGTGAGTGTCGCCGTGAACTCGGGTGCCTGGGCGTTCGGTGGCGGACACGGGCCCGAGTAGTCCGTGCGCCGGCCCTGCAGGGCGACCCGCACCGACTGCGCCGGCGGACTGCTCTCCTTCGACTCGCTCGGGGTCGGGGTCGGGGACGGGCTGGACTTCTCCGTCCCGGTGTTCCGCGGCGGGCTCTTGGTCGCCGTGGGCGTACCGTTCCCGGCGCCCTGGTCGTTGCCGTCGGAACCGTCCCCGTCGTTCAGCAGCACGTACGTCAGCCCGCCCACCGCGAGCGCCAGCGCGATCACGCCCGCGACCAGCACCCGCCCGGCCCTGCGCTCCCCGTCCCGGCCGGTGGCCGTCGTGGTCGACCCGGACGCCGCCGAGCGGCCGGGGAACGGCATCGGGGGAGTGGGCGCGGGCTCGGGGTGGCCCACGACCGTCGGCGGGAACGGAACCGCCCGTGTGGTGTCGGCGCGCGGCGAGCCGCCCGCGGCGACGACCCGCAGATCCTCCTCGGCCCGCTCGGGCGGCAGCCGCTGCTCCGGATCCTTGCGCAGCAGCCCCTCGATCACCGGGGCGAGCGGCCCGGCCCGGTACGGCGGCGGCAACTCCTCGTCGACGATCGCCCGCAGCGTGCTCAGCGGGGTGTCGTGCCGGAAGGGGGAGTGGCCCTCGACCGCCGCGTACAGCAGCACCCCGAGCGACCACAGGTCCGACTCCGGGCCCGGCGTACGGCCCAGCGCCCGCTCCGGGGCGAGGAACTCGGGCGAGCCGATGACCTCCCCGGTCATGGTCAGCGCGGAGCTGCCCTCGACCATGGCGATGCCGAAGTCGGTGAGCACGATCCGGCCGTCGTTCGAGATCAGCACGTTGGCCGGCTTCACGTCCCGGTGCAGCACCCCGGCCTCGTGCGCGGACCGCAGCGCGGCCAGCACCTCGGCGCCGATGTGCGCGGCGCGCTGCGGTGCCATCGGGCCCTCGGCGTCGAGGACCTCGGCCAGGGAGAGACCGCGGACCAGTTCCATGACGATCCACGGCCGGCCGTCGTCCGTGGCCACGTCGTACACCGTCACCACGTTGCGGTTGGCGACCCGGGCCGCCGCCCACGCCTCGCGCTCCAGCCGCGCGTACATCCGCTGCACGTCGTCGCCCGCCAGACCGGACGGGGCGCGCACCTCCTTGACGGCGACCTCGCGGTGCAGCACCTCGTCGCGGGCGCGCCACACCGTTCCCATGCCGCCCTCGCCCAGCGGTGCCAGGAGCCGGTAGCGGCCCGCGATCACACGCTCATGGCCCGGTTCTTCGAACACGGCGCCCCCATTCGCAGCCGGGCGGAATCTCCATGGGGTGTTTCTTCCCCATGAGGTCGGTTTTCCTCACGACGTCCGCTTGTCTCCTGGCGTCCGATCTCTCACGAACGTAACTCAGCCGAGTGCGGATGCCGCCCCCTTGAACACCAGTCCGGCCCCGAGAACCACCACGGCGAAGGCCGAACCGAGCGGTGCGGTGCGGCGCACCAGGGCCGCCATCGGGCCCTCCGTCCAGCGGGGGCGCCGGTCCAGGAGCCGGGTCATGCCGCTGCCCGCCTTGACGACGGCGTACCCGGCGGCCGTGAGGGTGAGCGCCAGCCCGACGCCGTACGCGACGACGAGCAGGAGACCGAACCAGGCCTGCCCGAGGGCGGCGGCGCCGACCAGCACCACCACGGCGGAAGGGCTGGGCACGAGGCCGCCCGCGAACCCCATGAGGATCGTGCCGCGCAGGGTGGGGGCGATGGCGTGGCTGTGGGTGGAACCGCCGTGGGTGTGCTCGATCGGGTGGGAGTGGGGGCGACTGTGGTCGTGGTCGTGGTCGTGGGCGGGGCCTTCGTGGTCGTGGGTGTGGCTTCCGTGGCCGTGATGGGGGCCGTGATGGTGACCCTGCGGGTGGTGGGTGTGCGCCCGGTTGCGCAGGGCGCGGCGGACCAGGCTCGCGCCCGCCAGAGTCACCAGGAGGCCGCTGGCGACGCCGAGCCAGGCGATCACCGAGGGTGCCGCCGCCGAGCCGGCCGTCACCAGCAGGCCCAGGGCGACCACGCCCAGGGTGTGCGTGATGGTCACCGAGGCGGCCATGGGCAGGACGTCCTTCATCCGGGCCTGGCCGCCCCGGGCCGCGGCCGTCGCGGCCATGATGGTCTTGCCGTGGCCCGGGGCGAGCGCGTGCATCGCACCCAGGACGACGGCGATGAGCAGGGCCAGTGCGGCGAAACCGGCGGTGAGGTCCTGCCGGGCCACCAGGTCGTCCAGGGCACGCGTCCAGCGGTCCGCGCCGCGCGGGAGCACGGAGGCCGCGGGTGCGTCCGACTCCTTCTCGGCCAGGGCGGCGCCCCCGGGGCGCACCCGCAGGGCGGCCGACGCGGTGTCGGCCGGGGAGGACAGCAACTCCTCCGGGTAGCTGGTCAGTTCAGCCGATATCGACTTCTCCGGCACGTCCGAGGCGGCGAGTGTCATACGGTCGCCCCGCGCCGTGATCTCCCGCCAGCCCGGGCCGGTCGAGGCACCCGCGCCGCGGAAGCCGAGCGACAGGGTCTTCTCGTCCGACGGGAGCGGCGCGGTCAGCTCGCACTCCACCCGGAGGGTGTCGAGCCCCGCCTGCCCGGGCCGCACACGCGCGTGGCCGCGCTCGGAGGTGAGGGCGACCCCGCGTCCGTCGACGGTCGCCCGGCGCCTGTCCTCCGACACGGGCCACGCGGTCCACCCCAACTACGCGGAGCGGCACGACCCGACGCACCACCCGCGCGTCAACGGCGGC
>NZ_JBEXSH010000266.1:0-10120 GCF_040613555.1 Streptomyces sp. NPDC006265 | reverse complement strand
GCCATCGGTTGCATGAGGCGGGGCATCAGCCTTATTGCCTGGTGTGGCCCTGACCTGGGGTTTCAGGGGCCCCGCCGTGCACGACTGGCCGCCGGTGTGCACGGCGGTCGGACTGGCCACGTGGGGCGCGGCGGCGGGAACGGCCGTCTCGGCGATGTCGTCCGCGAACGCGGCGGTGACGATGGTCCTCATCCTGCACGCGGCGACGCCGCTCTGAGAGATGTGATGCGAGGGGGATCACCTCCCGACGCGACAGTGCCGCAGCCCGCCTCCATGGCGGACTGCGGCACCAGAATCCGTCGGCCTGCCGGGGCTCAGCCCACGACGCGGCCCAGTTCGATCCGGTCGATGTTCGGCGCCCAGGCGGCGGCGTTGCCGAACGTCACCTTGTTCGCGCCCTTCGCCAGATCCACCGGGACCCCGACGGTCCAGTAGTCGTCCCAGCTCCAGGTGTTCTTGAAGGTGACCTTCCGCGGGGTGGCGCTCCCGACCTCGATGTCCGCCGTGCGGGACATGATGTCCGTGTTGTAGGCGTGGCCGTTGTCCCGGCGGTCGTTGTGGGCGTAGTGGACGACCAGCATGTAGCGGCCGGACCTGGGCGCGGCGACCGTGAACTCGGCGGTGCTGGAGGGGCTGTTGCCCAGCCACCCGATGTACGAGCCCGCGGAAGCGTGCGGGGACTCGACGAGCTTCGCGCCGCCCGCGAGCGTGGCCGAGGCGCCCTCGTAGGAGAGGGTGCCCGAGGCCGAGCCGTCGCCCGAGACGTCGAGGGAGCGGACGGCGCAGTGGCCCGACGCCATCGCGACCCGGTTGTTGCCCGCGACGAGGTACAGCCGCAGCGGGCGGCCGGGCGCCGCCGTGACGCTCTCGCCGTGCAGCGTGAGCTTCACCGCGGCCGAAGTCCGCGGGGTCACCGTGTAGTAGCCGTCGCGCGGGGCGTAGACGTCGAAGACGGCCTTGTCACCCGTGCGCAGCACCAGGGCGCCCGTGCCGACGCCCGCCGAGGACGAGTAGTCGTACGACGGCCTGCCGCTGATGTCCGCCAGGGTGGCCTCGTACGAGGCGCCGGCCGCACCGGTGCGGGTCGTCAGGTCGATCCGGTCGAGCGTCACCTCGGCGTCGCCCTTGGACAGCACCAACTGGTGCGTACCCGCCTGCAGTCCTACGCTGACGTCCTTCTTGGCCCGGTAGGTCCAGTTCTCCGTGGAGGGGTAGGTGACCGTCACCGGGTCGGCGCCGTCGACGATCAGCTTCTGCGTGGCGGGCCCGCCGGACTGGTTGCCGTACAGGATCCCCAGGTCGTAGGTGCCGTCCTTCGGCACGTTCACCGTGAAGGCGACCTTGCTGGCGGGCTGGTTGAGGGAGCCTACATCCTTGGTGCCGGAGGCCGCGTAGCCATTGGCGTTGCTCACGGTGCCCTGGGTGTAGACCTTGCCGTCGGTGATGGCCGCGTCCTCTGCCTCGTACGACGCGGACCAGGGGACGGAGGCGGCGGACGGGGTGCCCGAGCCGCCGGGGATGAGGACGATCCGGTACGCCGACATCTTGTGCAGGCCGCGCAGCGGGACGGTCACCGAACCGTCGTCCGCGACCTTCACCTTGGTGCGCACCAGGACCCGCGGCGCCGCGTGCTGCCCCTCGTACCCCGACCAGGCCGCCTCGGCGACGGTCGCCGTGACCGTACGGCCGAACACGGACCGGGGGACGTGCTTCACGACCACGTCCGAGTCGCCGTCCGCGCCTCCGAGCAGTACCTGCGCCTGGCGGCGGGAGGTGTCCAGGGAGGCGAGGCCCTGCAGGGTGTCGACGGTGTTCGGCTGCGGCGCGGTCACCTTCACCGTGTTCCCGGTCAGGCCCGCGTACCAGCGGAACAGCCACCAGCCGCCGTTGGGGATGTTCGAGCGCACCACATGGCCGCTGAGATTCCCGGCGGCGTCCCAGTACGCCATGTTGGCGTACACCTTGTTGCGCTCGAACATCGACACCCACTGCACGAGCTGCCCGGGCACGGACAGGTCGCGGCGGTTGGCGTACTCGTCGATATTGATCTTCAGCGGGGCGACGCCCGCCTCGCGCTCCAGCCTGCGGTAGTCGTCGTAGTGCGCCTGGAAGTCGCGCAGGGAGCCGGAGCCGAGTTCGTGCCAGGTCATCACCTGGGGCAGCACGTTCTCCCGCTTGGTGAACGCGAGGAAGTCCTTCAGCAGACGCGAGTGGTACGCGGCCTCGTTGGGGCCGGCGATCCGCGCGTGCGGGTCGATCGCGCGGATGCGCTGGTACACCGTCTTCCAGTCCTTGAAGAACCGGTCGCGGTTCTTCTCGTACTGCGCCTGGTCCTGGACATCGAGTTTGTACCAGATCTGGTCGGGCTCGTTGAACGGGATGTAGACGAACCGGTCGCCGTTCGGGTCGGCCGATGTCTCCTTGACGATCTTGTCGACCTTGGGCAGGTAGTCGTCGATGCCGAGGTCCTCGTACGGCCACTTCGCGTAGATGTCCTGCATCATCACGTTGATCTCGCCGCCGCCGGCGCGGAAGAACGACCTGGAGACGGTGAGCGCGTCGCCGTTGGGGTGCTGGGCGCCACCCTCCGGCTTCTGCGAGATGCTGGTGATCTTCAAAGGCTCCATCACGGCGTCGCCGGGCACCCCGTCGTCACTGAGCCCGTACAGGGAACCGTTGGCGCCGAGCATCACCCGCCCCTCGGACGCGCCCAGGTCGACGGTGAGGCGTTGCGGGTCGGCTGCGGCTGCCGCGGGACCCGCCGCGGGGAGGGTGGACGCCATAACGGCTGCTCCAAGTAGTGCTGTGAACAGGGCGGTTTTGGTATGCGATCTCGTGCGGGTGGGGGTGATCACGCTGCTGGACCTCCGGTCATTTGACGGCTCCACTGGTGATTCCGGACACGATCTTTCGCTGGCCGACGAGGAACACGGCGACCATGGGCAGGCTCATCACCACGACGTACGCGAAGACGAGATGCCAGTTCTCGAGGTAGAGCTGGGCGCTGGCGACCTGGTAGAGATTGAGCGGCAGCGTCGCCCGGTCTCCGCCGCCGAGGACGAAGAACGCGTAGAAGACGTCGCTCCAGGCGTAGAGCATCACCATGATCGTGGCGGTGGCGATGACCGGCCGGAGCAGAGGCAGGACGATCCGCCAGAAGATCCGGGACGGTGTCGCCCCGTCCATCCGGGCCGCCTCCTCCAGCTCCAGGGGGATGGCGCGGATGAAGCCGGTCATGAAGAAGATCGACGTCGACAGGTACATGCCGGTGTAGACGGCGATCATGCCGGGCCGGGTGCCCGCGAGCCCCAGCTGGCGCAGCTCCATCACGATGGTGATGACGGCCGGTGGCAGCAGCAGCCCGCTGATGCACAGCGCGTACGCCGCCGACACCAGCTTCGACTTCCGGCGCGCGAAGACCCAGGCGGCGCCCGCGCCCAGGATCAGCACAAGGATCACCGAAGGCACCACGACCAGCAGCGAGTTGAAGAAGCCGCGCAGCATCTCGCCCTCGCTGACGGCGTCCGCGTAATTGGCGGCGGGCTGCCAGTGCCCGGGCGGGTCCAGGTTCGGCCTGATGGCCTCCGCCTGCGGTTTGGCCGAGGTGACGGCGACCAGCCACAGCGGCACGCCGACGGCCGGCCCGGCCAGCAGCAGGACCAGCGCGGGACGCCCGTAACGCCAGAGGGCGGTCACAGCATCTGCTCCCTTCGCCGGAGCCCCACGACCAGCGGGATCGCCACGGCGACCACCACCAGGAAGAGCACGAGGCTCATCGCGGAGGCCTGGGCGTACAGGCCTTGCCCGAAGATCCGGAACATGTAGATGTTGAAGACCTCCGTGGAGGCCGCGGGCCCGCCGCCGGTGGTGGCCTGCACGATGTCGAAGGTGTTCATCGAACCGATCAGCGCCGTGGTGACGTTGAAGGTCACGGCCGGCGCGAGCATCGGCCAGCGCACCGACCAGAACGTCCGCCACGGCCCGGCGCCGTCGATCCGGGCGGCCTCGAGCATGTCGCCGGGGATGCCCTTCAGCCCCGCCAGGTAGATCAGCATGGACAGACCCATCCACTTCCAGCCGTGGATGAGGGTGACGATCACCAGCGTCCAGGTCGTCGAACCCAGCCACGGAACGTCCGTGCCCAGCACGGAGTTGACGGCCCCGTCCTGGTCGAGGAGCGCCCGGAAGACATAGCCGGTCGCGAGTGCCGAGATCAGCACCGGCAGGAAGAAGACCGCACGGAAGAGCCGGTTGAAGCGGCTGTCGTCCTCCAGCAGCAGGGCGAGTACCAGCCCGAAACCGTTCTGGAACACGGCCGCCAGCAGCGCGTACACCAGCGTCGTACGGATCGCGCGCAGCAGTGAGCCGTCCTCGGCGATCGTCCTGAAGTTGTCCAGGCCCGTGAAGGCGATGCCCGCGTGGTACGAGGACCAGTCGGTGAACGGGTAGTAGAAGTTGAGCAGGTTGGGCACCAGGAAGAAGCCCGCGAAGACGGCGATCGCGGGGAGCGCGAACCACCAGGGGTGGTGCACGGCGGCCCGCGGAAGCCGCCTCACACCCTTGGGCGCGCCCGGTGCGGCAGGCTGCTTGCGTGTCCGTACGACCGTGTCCGCCATCGTCAGAACCCGGGCGCGCCCTGAGCCTTGGCCACCTGCGCGAACTGGTCCTGGATCGCCTGCGCGACCTGCTGCGGGCTCTTCTTGTCGAAGATCATGTCGGCCAGGTAGAGGTGTGTGTCGGGGGCGACGATGGCCTTGGCCTGGAAGACACCGACGGCCTTGGGCAGGGCCGCGACCTGGGCCTTGGACGTCTCGGGAAGTCCGCCGGGGGTGGGCACGGACGGCTGCACGGACGGGATCTTCAACGCCCTGATGTAGTCCGGGTAGTCCGGGCCGAGCCAGAAGGCGAGGAACTGCCGGGCCGCGTTCTGCCGTTTGTCGTCACCGGTCTTGAAGGCGACGACCCCGTTGGTCTGGTCGGGGGAGTACAGGCCGGTGGCCGAGGAGTTGGCGACCGGGAACCAGCCGATCTTCCGGTCGATCTCGGCGGTGGAGTGCTTGGCCTGCAACTGGCTCTGGAAGGACGTGACGTTGAGGACCATGCCGGCCTCGCCCTTCCAGAGCGCGTCGGCCTGCCCGGTGAACGTGCCCGTCCGGTAGTTCTCCTGGGCGAGCCCGGCGTCGAGCAGCTTCTCCTTGTACTTCTTGATCGCGCCGACCACGACCGGGTCGGTCCACTTCTTCTTGTTCGCGTTCAGATCCGCCCACCACTGCTGGTCCAGGTCGGTGAGCTGGAGCTGCATCTGCCACTGCAGCGGCCACTTGTCGCCGCCGGCCTCGTAGAAGGCGGCCGCGTCGGTCTTGTCCGCGACCTTGCGGCCGAGCGCCAGCAGCTCGTCGTAGGACTTCGGGAAGTCCTTCTCGCCCAGCCCGGCCTGCTTGAAGACGTCCTTGTTGTAGTAGACGCCGAGCATGGCGGGGCTGGTGACGATCGCCGCGTAGCGCTTGCCGTCGATGACGCCGAGGGACTTCTCGGTGTCACCGAGCTTGGAGACCCAGGGCTCGCCGCCGAGGGTGAGCAGGTTCTGCTGCGGCTGGACGAACGGCAGCGTGGAGATGGACGGCTGCCAGAACATCAGGTCCGGGCGGTCGCCGGAGGCCAGCTTGGTCGGCACGTTCTGCTCGTAGAGGTCCGGGATCGCCTGGGTCCCCACCTTGGCGCCGGTGGCCTTCTCGAAGGCGTCGATGACCTGCTTGGGCGCGTCGACCGTGTTCTGCGCGGTCCACATGGTCAGTTTCACGCCGTCCAGCCGTGCGGTCGGGTCGACCGCAGTCCGCTTGGCGTCGTCCGGACCGGAGTCCCCGGCGGTGGGATCGCTGCACGCGGTGGCGGCCAGGCCGGTGGCACATATCAGTGCCAGGGCGGGGAGAACTCTTCTGTTCATCTCGAGCCTTTCCGAGCAGGCGGTTCGGTTCAGGAAGCGGGACTCACGACTGCGGTGTTCTCAGATGCTGTTCAGTGGTGGCCGAGCGGTGGCCCCGAGCTCTCCCGCACCACCAGTTCCGGTACGGACACGGGATGCGGGGCGACCGGCGCGGACTCCTCCAGCGCGCCGTGCAGCAGGGCGAAGGCGGCCCGGCCGAGGCCGGTGAAGTCCAGGCGCACGGTCGTCAGGGACGGGGTGAGGAAGGCGGAGTGCGGGGCGTCGTCGAACCCGGCCACGCTTACTTCGCCCGGCACCGGGCGGCCCGCCTCGTGCAGGGCGCGGAGCACACCGAGCGCGAGGTCGTCGTTGCCGCAGAGGATCGCGGTGACGGACGGGTCCCGCGCCAGTTCGAGCGCCGCCGCGTGACCGCCCGCCGGTCCCCAACTGCTCTGCAACGGGCGGGTTTCCGGGGCGCCCGCCTCCTTCAGCGCCTGCCGCCAGCCGCTGGTGCGGGCGCTGGTGCGCCGGGTGCTGGACGGGATGGCGACGTAGTGCACGGTCTCGTGGCCCAGGGAGAGCAGATGGCGGGTCGCCTGGTAGGCGGCCTCCCGGTCGTCGGTCCACACCCAGGGGCTCTCGCCGCCGGGCGGACTCGCCGGGGTCTCGACCACGCCCACGACCGGCAGACCGGCGGGCACGGCTCCCAGCGCCCGCACACCGGCGGGATCGTAGGCGATCACGACGATCCCGCCGCCCGCGTCCGCCGCCCGCTGCACCTCGGCGGCGACGGCCGCGTCCTCGGCGGACTCCAGTACGCCGATCCCCACCGCGTAGGACGCGGCGCGGGCGGACTCCTCGATGCCCTGCAGGATCGAGGCATAGCCGTAGTGGGTGGTGTTCGCGGTCAGTACGGTCACCGTGCGGGTGCGCCCGCTGGCCAGAGCGAGGGCGGTGGCGTTGCGCCGAAAGCCCAGTTCCTCGATGGCGGCCAGCACGCGTTCCCGGGTGGACGGCCGGACGCTGGGATGGCCGTTGATCACCCGCGAGACCGTCTGGTACGAGACCCCGGCGGCCGTGGCGACGTCCCTGATGCTCGCTGGGCGCCTTGTGTGACCGGTCACATTCATGCGAGGATTGTGACCGGTCACACTTGGGTCGTCAAGAGACCGTAACGAGGGATTCACGCGGGCCTGCGCTCCCGGGCAACGGGGCGGGGTCAGGAGGGGGAGCACCTTGACCGGCACGGCGGATGCGGCGCATATGGCCTCCGAACAGCGGCAACACGGGTTCACTTGGGGGCACGAGGCGCTCGACGCCCGGTTCGCCGTCGCCCCCGACGGCACACCGCGACTGGTCCGGCTGGCGCACCCCGGCGACGATCGCGCGGCCGCCGCGCAGTCCGCGCTGCCGCTGGTGGAGCTCACCGCCCTCGGCCACGGCAGCGGCTGGTCCGGCCCCCGCTTCACCGGCACGGCCTTCGGCGGCCGGCTCGCCCACCGCGCCCATCACACGAGCAGCCGCGACGGCTGGGAACGACTGACCGTCGAACTCCACGACCCGGACACCGGGTTGACGGCCTTCGCCGAATTCGGCTCACCCACCGGCCTGCCCGTCCTGCGCTCCCGCGTCCGGCTGCGCAACGACGGCCGTGCACCCCTGGTCGTCCAGTCCGTCAGCAGTCTGCTGCTCGGCGGCCTGCCCGCCCCGGACGCCCTCGAGGTGCACCGGGCCCGCAACGACTGGCTCGCCGAGTGCCGTTGGTACGCCGAGCCGCTGCGCGCGTCCGTCGCCGACATCAACACGGACGTCCACGAGCACGACAGCCGGGCCGCCCTCGCCCTCACCGGGCGTGGCAGCTGGCCGACCGACGGCCATCTCGCCATGGGCGCGCTGACCGAGCGGGACGGCGGCCGGGCCTGGGCGTGGCAGGTCGAGTCCCCGGCCGGCTGGCGCTGGGACCTCGGCGAACGCGCCCACGGCACCTGCCTGGCGCTGAACGGCCCCACGGACGCGGAGCACCAGTGGCGGATCCGCCTCGAACCCGGCGAGGAGTTCACCACCGTCCCCGGAGCCCTGGCCCTCGGCCCGGACCTCGACACCGCGCTCGGCGCCCTCACTTCCTACCGCCGGGCGATCCGCCGCCCCCACCCGGACCACACCGCCCTCCCCGTGGTCTTCAACGACTACATGAACACCCTCATGGGCGACCCCACCACGGCCAAGCTGCTGCCGCTGATCGACGCCGCCGCCGCCGCCGGCGCCGAGTACTTCTGCATCGACTCCGGCTGGTACGACGACGACACCCGGGGCTGGTGGGACAGTGTCGGGGCGTGGCAGCCCTCGCCGCGCCGCTTCCCCGACGGCGGCCTCCAGGCCGTCCTGGACCGGATCCGGGAGTGCGGGATGGTGCCCGGGTTGTGGCTCGAGCCCGAGGTCGTCGGGGTGCGCAGCCCCGTCGCGGCGGAACTGCCGCCCGAGGCGTTCTTCCAGCGTGACGGCGTTCGCCTCGCCGAACAGGGCCGCCACCAGCTCGACCTGCGGCACCCTGCCGCCCGCGCCCACCTCGACAAGACCGTCGACCGCATCGCCGGCGACTGGGGTGTGGGCTACCTCAAGCTCGACTACAACATCGTCGTCGACCCCGGCACACAGGCCCCCGGCGACCTCGCACCGGGAGCGGGCCTGCTCGGCCACGCCGAGGCCTACCTGGACTGGCTCTGCGGAGTCCTGGACCGCCACCCCGGCCTCGTCGTCGAGAACTGCGCCTCGGGCGGCATGCGCATGGACGGCGCCACCCTCGCGGTCGCCCAGCTCCAGTCAACCAGCGATCAGCAGGACCCGCTGAGCTACCCGCCCATCGCCGCCGCCGCACCGACCGTCGTCCCGCCCGAACAGGGCGCCGTCTGGGCCTATCCGCAGCCCGAGTACGACGACGGCCTGATCGCCTGGACCCTCGGCGGGGCACTCCTCGGACGCATCCACCTCTCGGGCCACCTGGACCGCATGTCGGACCATCAGCGAGCGCTCGTCAGGGATGCCGTCGATGTCTACAAGTCGATCCGCGGGGACCTGGCCCGGGCCCTGCCCTTCTGGCCGCTCGGACTGCCCGGCTGGACGGACGAGTGGCTGGCCCTGGGGCTGCGGACTCCCAAAGACGCCACGGCGTACCTCTCCGTCTGGCGGCGGGGCGGACCGGCGGAACTCCACATCCCCGTACGGCACCTGGCGGGCAGAGCCCTCCGGGCGGACGTCCTGCACCCGTCGTCGGCGGATGCGGGCGCGGCCGTCTGGGACGGGGAGGGGCTGACGGTGACCGTGCCGCGCTCACCCGGGGTGCTGCTGATCCGGCTCGGTCAGGAGCCGTGAGACGGTCCTCTCACGCGCGGACGGCGTTCGCTCCCGTGCCTGATCGCGCGCGTCCCGGCGGAACGCCCACGCCATGTCGGGTTCCATCACCCAGCGCAACACCCGCCGCACGGGCGGGGTGCAGAGGACGGTCACGAGCGCCGCGGCGGCGACCGTCACGACGATCTCGCCCAGGGGCCGGTGCACCCACGCTGGCTCGTACCAGCCCCAGAACTTGGACCCCTGCGCGACGAAGCCGTGCAGCAGGTAGCCGTAGAGGGTGCCCGCGCCCAGCACGGTGAACCAGGTGCGACGGCCGGGCACCCAGGCGAGGAAGCAGGCGACCAGGACCATCGAGCAGCCGAAGGTCACCAGCGTCATGACGGGCCCGAACCAGGAGGGCGCTGCGAGCTCCGCGGCGCTGTCGCGGTGGTAGAACCAGGCGCCGCTCATCCGCGGAACCGCCCAGTAGGCCACGGCGAGCGCGGCGGCGAAGACCGGCACGGCGAGGACCCGGGCCGCGCGGCGCCGCACCAGGTGGAAGTGCTCGGGCCGCAGCAGCAGACCGAGGACGAAGTACGGCAGGAACTGCAGCGTGCGCTGCAGATCGAGGTCGTTGCCGATCGACGGCGAAAGCGTCGCCAGCATCGCGATGACGAGGGCGATCGGCAGCGGCCACCGCACGCGCTGCCAGACCGGCGTGGTCAGCCGCCAGATGAACAGGGCGGCCAGGAACCAGGTCAGATAGAGGGGGTCCAGCAGGCTCACCGGCCGGTCCGGCTCCTGGTCGGTCCAGCGCGTGAACAGGGTGTACGCCGTCTCGAAGACGACGTACGGCACGGCGAGCCC
>NZ_JBEXSH010000265.1:0-10155 GCF_040613555.1 Streptomyces sp. NPDC006265 | reverse complement strand
GAGCTGGAGATCGCCGGGATCGAGCCGGTACCGGCATAGCGGGGAAGGGCCCCGCCGCGAAGGCGGGGCCCCTTGGTTTGTCCTGCGGTCAGCAGATGCGCGGCAGCTGCCCCCCGAGCGGCAGATCCACCACCCGCGTCCCGCCGAGCCCGGTGGCGACCACCACCATCCCCGGATGCTCGGCGACGCACTCGCCGATCAGCGTCGCGCCGGCACCCTGCGGATGGGCCCGCATCGCCGCCAGCACCTCCTCCGCCTCCGATGGGGGCACGAAGGCGACCAGCCGCCCCTCGTTGGCGACATACAGCGGATCGAGTCCGAGGAACCCGCAGGCGTTCGCCACGGCGTCCGGCACCGGAATCGCCCGCTCCTGAAGCCGGACACCGGTCCCGGAGGCACGGGCGATCTCGTTCAGGGACGCGCCCAGGCCGCCCCTGGTGGGATCGCGCAGCACATGCACGTCCGGAGTGACGGCCAGCATCGCCGCCACCAGATCCGCCAGCGGCGCGGTGTCACTGGCGACCTCCACCCCGAATTCCAGCCCTTCCCGCACGCTCATGATCGCCACACCGTGCAGTCCGATCGGGCCGCTGACGATGACCGCGTCGCCGGGCCGGGCACGCTGGGGCCGGATGTCCACCCCGTCGGGCACGAGCCCCACCCCGGCGGTGGTGACGTACACCCCGTCGCCGTGCCCGGACTCCACCACCTTGGTGTCACCCGTGGCGATCGTGACCCCGGCGGCCTCGGCAGCCGCCCCCATCGAACGGGCGATCCGCTCGACGACCGTCAGCTCCACGCCCTCTTCCAGGACGAAGGCGGCCGAGAGGTACGCGGGCACGGCACCGCTCATCGCGAGGTCGTTGACGGTTCCGTTGACCGCGAGGTCGCCCAGGCAGCCGCCGGGGAAGAACAGCGGCCGGACCACGTAGGAGTCGGTGGAGAAGGCCAGCTGCGCGCCGCCCAGTTCGAGGACGGCGGAGTCGGCGAGCCCGGCCAGGGTGGCGTTGCCGTAGGCAGGGGTGAAGATCTGCTCCATCAGCTCAGCCGACAGCGCGCCCCCGCCGCCGTGCCCCATGACCACCACCCCCTGGTCGCGCAGCGGGGCGGGGCAGGTCCAGTTGGCCGGGTCGACCACATCGGCGAGTCGTTCAGGCAACGGGGGCCACCTCCTGCTGCGCGGTCCCGCCGGCCTGCGGCGCCGGGGCGTTCATCCGGCGGTAGAGGTAGTAGGCCGCGCAGGCGCCCTCGCTGGAGACCATGGTGGCGCCGAGCGGGGTGCGCGGCGTGCAGGTGGTGCCGAACGCGGCGCACTCGGTCGGCTTGATCAGGCCCTGGAGCACCTCGCCGGCCCGGCACTCGGCGGGCTCCTCGGTACGGATCCCGCTCACGTCGAAGCGGTGCTCCGCGTCGTACGCGCGGAAGGCGTCGGTCAGCCGCCACCCGCTGGCCGGGATCCGCCCGATGCCCCGCCAGGACCGGTCGGTGACCTCGAAGACCTCCTCGATCATGCGCACTGCGGCCGGGTTGCCCTCCTCGCGCACGGCACGCGGGTAGGCGTTCTCCACCCGGTGCTCACCGCGTTCCAGCTGGCGGACCGCCCGGCGGATGCCCTCCAGGATGTCCAGCGGCTCGAAGCCGGTCACCACCATCGGTACGCGGAACCGCTCGGCCAGGTCCGGGTACTCGGCCATCCCCATCACGCTGCACACGTGCCCGGCGGCCAGGAAGCCCTGCACCCGGCACTCGGGCGCCGTCATGATCGCCTCGACGGCCGGGGGGACCCGCACATGCGACACCAGCAGGCTGAAGTTGGACAGGCCCAGCCGGCGTGCCTGGTGCACGGCCATCGCGTTGGCCGGGGCGGTGGTCTCGAAGCCGATCGCGAAGAACACCACCTCCCGGTCCGGGTTGCGGCGGGCCAGCTCCAGGGCGTCGAGCGGCGAGTACACCACCCGTACGTCGCCGCCCTCGCCCTTGACCCGGAACAGGTCGCGGTCGGTGCCCGGCACCCGGAGCATGTCGCCGAAGGAGCAGAAGATCACCCCGGGCCGCGAGGCGATCTCCAGAGCCTTGTCGATGACCTCCAGCGGCGTGACACAGACCGGGCAGCCCGGCCCATGGATCAACTCGACCTGCTCGGGCAGCAGTTGGTCGATACCGTGCCGGATGATCGAGTGGGTCTGCCCGCCGCACACCTCCATCAGGGCCCAGGGCCGGGTGGCGGTGGCACGGATCTCGTCCAGCAGCCGCCGCGCCAACTGGGGGTCGTTGAACTCGTCGATGTACTTCATCGGGTCTCACTTCCGCTGTCCTGGGGCTCCGCCGCCGCGGTACCGCCCGCCTCCTTGGCCGCCTGCTCCCAGGCGTCCCCGAACTCCTCCTCCAAGAGCCCCAGTTCCTCGAACAGCTTCAGTGAGGCCAGGGCCGACTCCTCGTCCAGACGCTGGAGCGCGAAGCCGACGTGCACGATGACGTACTCACCCACCTTCACGTCGGACACGTACTCCAGGCACGCCTGTTTCTGCACGCCGCCGAAGTCGATCAGCCCGGTGAGCGGATCGGCGCTGTCGTCGATGGCCACGACCTTGCCGGGCACTGCCAAACACATGGGTCACTCCTTCTGTCGTAGGTGCGCCGCGACCACCAGCTGGCCGAGGGCCAGCCCGCCGTCGTTCGGCGGGACTTCGCCGTGCCGGAGCACCGCGAAGCCGTCTTCGGTCAGCAGCCGCGCGCACTCCTCCTCCAGCAGCGCGTTGGCGAACACCCCGCCGCTGAGGGCGACGGTGGCCAGGCCGGTGTCCTGACGCGCGCGCCGGCAGATCTCCGCCACCGCCCGCGCCACGGCCCGATGGAAACGGGCCGCGAGCACGGCGGCGGGGGTGCCGCGCCGCAGATCGGCGACCAGCGCACTCAGCACGGGCGCGGGGTCGAGCCCGTCGGCGAAGGTGTACGCGGACCCGTCGGCGCCCCACGCCGACGCGGCCGCCGCCTCCAGTTCCAGCGCGGCCTGCGCCTCGTACCCCGTGCGATGGCACACGCCCACGAGCGACGACACGGCGTCGAAGAGCCGGCCCATGCTGGAGGTCGGCACACAGGCCAGGCCGCCGGACAACTGTCGTTGGAGCACCGCCAGTTCCTGGGGTGCGCAGGCGGTCACGCACGGCAGGTCCGCGTCCCACGGCAGTCTCGCCGCCCACAGCCGGGCCAGGGCCAGGCGGCACGGGTTGGCGACGCCCGCGTCGCCGCCGGGCAGCGGGGCGCGGGAGAGGTGGGCGTAGCGCCGGAAGCCGGTGTAGTCGGCGAGGAGGATCTCGCCGCCCCAGACGGTGCCGTCGTCGCCGTAGCCCGTGCCGTCGAAGGCGACGCCGATCACGGGGACGGCGCCGTCCAGGCCGTGCTCGGCCATCGCGGAGGCGATGTGCGCGTGGTGGTGCTGGACCGGCACGGGTGCGGGCCCGGCCAGTCGGGCGGCCCACCGGGTCGAGTGGTACCCGGGGTGCCGGTCGGCGGCGACCACTTCGGGACGCACGCCGGTCAGACGCCGCAGGTGCGTGTCCGCTCGCCGGGCCGCCTCGAGGGTGGCCAGATCGCCCATGTCGCCGATGTGCGGGCCGAACCAGGCCTGGTCGCCCGCGCCGAGGCACAGGGCGTTCTTCAGGTCGCCGCCGACGGCGAGAGCGGGCCGCACCGGGACCGGCAGGTGCAGTGGCCGGGGCACATACCCCCGGGAGCGGCGCAGCACCTGCTCGGTGCCGTCGGGCCGCACCCGCAGCAGGGAGTCGTCGCAGGGCGAGGCGATGGGCCGGTCGTGGGCGAGCCAGGCGTCTGCCAGCCCGGCGAGCCGGGTCAGCGCCTCTTCGTCGTCCGTGACGATCGGCTCCCCGGAGCGGTTGCCGCTCGTCATGACCAGCACGCGTGGGCCGGGCGGGTCACCGGGCAACCCGAACAACAGGGTGTGCACGGGCGTGTAGGGCAGCATCACGCCGAGGTGCGGGCTGCCGGGGCAGACGCCGGGTGCGAGACCGCTCGCATCCCCGCGCCGGCGCAGCAGGACGATGGGGCGCCGGGAGCCGGTGAGAGCGGCCCGTTCGGACACGGAGAGTTCCGCGATCCGCCGTACGTCGTCGAGGTCCGCGCACATCACGGCGAACGGCTTGCCGCCGCGTGCCTTGCGGGTGCGCAGAGTGTCGACGGCCCGGGCGTCGGTGGCGTCGCAGGCCAGGTGATAGCCCCCGAGGCCCTTGACGGCGACGATCCGCCCGGCGGCCAGCAACGCCCGTGCCGCCGCCAGGGCTTCGGCATCCCGGGCCGGGCCGACCTCGCTCCCGGAGCTCCCGGCCGCCGGCATCAGGCGCAGCCGGGGACCGCAGTCGGGGCAGGCCACGGGCTGGGCATGGAAGCGGCGGTCGAGGGGATCGCCGTACTCCCGGGCGCACGCGGCGCACATCGGGAAGCCGGCCATGGTCGTGACCGCCCGGTCGTACGGCATGCCCGTGGCGATGGTGAAGCGGGGGCCGCAGTGCGTGCAGGTGACGAACGGGTGCCGGTGCCGTCGGTCGGCCGGATCGGCCAGCTCCCGCAGACAGTCCGGACAGGTCGCCGTGTCGGGCGGGAGAAGGGTGCTGCCGGGGGAGCGGCCGGTGGAGCGGATGCCGAAGGTGCTCTCAGCGCCGGTGACGGGCAGGTCCTCGAAGCCGACGCCGGTGACGGTGGCCAGCGGCGGAGGCTCCCCGGCCAGCCGGTCGCAGAATTCGGCGACGCCGTCCGGTGGGCCCTCCACCTCGATGAGGACGCCGCTCGCCGTGTTGCTCACGAAGCCCGCGAGCGCCAGGTCGGTGGCGAGGCGGTGCACGAACGGGCGGAAGCCCACGCCCTGCACGGTGCCGCGCACGGTGACGCGCCGGCGCACCGCCCTGGTGGCGGGCGCCGTCACGGGACGAGACCGGCTTCGGCGCCCTCGTGCGTGTGCGTGTGCGAGTGGGTGTGGGTGTGGGTGTGCGGGCGCGGCGCCAGGGGCGGCCGGTGGACGGGGGCCCCGTCCCGGACGGCCAGCACACGCTCCAGGAGAGTGTCGACGCCGGCACCGGTGCGGGCACAGGACCGCACCACGTCCACCCCGGGGTTGACCCGCTGGACGTTCGTCTCGAAGGCCGTCTCGTCGAATCCCGCCGGCCCGGCCAGATCGGTCTTCGTCAGCACCACCAGTTGGGCGGACCCGAAGGCCGTGGGATACTTCAGCGGCTTGTCCTCGCCCTCCGTGACCGCCATGAGTACGATCCGCAGACTCTCGCCGAGGTCGTAGGACGCGGGACAGACGAGATTGCCCACGTTCTCCACGAACAGCAGCGACGTGCCCGCGGGCAGCCAGCTCTCCACATGCCCGCGCAGCTGCCTCGCCTCCAGATGGCACAGCCCGTCCGTCAGCAGCTGCTTCACCGGTGCTCCCGACCGGGCCAGCCGGTCGGCGTCGTTCTCGGTCGCCAGGTCGGCGGTGAGGGCGGCCACCGGAAGGCTCCGCTCCACCGCCCTGGCCAGCACCCTCCCGAGCAGTTCCGTCTTGCCGCTGCCCGGGCTGGACAGCAGGTTGACCACGCTCACTCCGCGCCGGGCCAGCTCCTCACGCAGGTCGGCGGCCAGATTGTCGTTCTTCGCCAGGACGGCCTGAGTGACCTCGTCCACGGAATCGCACATGGGCGCCGCTCCTCGCGGGTCGGTAGGGAAATCGTTCCGCTACCGATCCTCCGCGCCGCCGCTCACCGTGCCCGGCAGCCCGGCCGAGGACAGGGTGGCGGATTCGTCCGGGCGGCTCAACGGGGGCGAGGCCGCCGGGTCGGCGAGCAGCACCGGCACCAGGGTGTGCAGCGCCGTGACGGCCCGCCCGACCGCCTCGCGCACCGTCGTGCTGATGCCCGGGGCGATGTCCTCGTCGGCCGGTGTCCGCAGCTCGGGCTCGCAGGCCAGCACCAGGACGCGGGGGAGCGGCTCGTCGCCCAGGTGGGCGGCCAGGGCGAGGACCTTCGCCGGGTCCATGCCGTGCGCCTCGGGCGGGGGCCCCGCCGTGGCTTCGCCGGGCAGTTCCGGCTCGATGAGCGACAGCGTGCCCGGCTCGTGCCCCCGCACGGCCGCGTCGACCAGGACGGCCGTGTCGTAGCCGTCGAGCAGCTCGTACGCGAGGTCCATGCCGCGGATGCCGAAGTCCCGCACCCGCACCTGAGGAGGCAGCGGGTCCTGCTCCAGGGCGCGGATCACCTCGGGGCCGAAGGCGTCGTCGGCGAGGAAGATGTTGCCGACCCCCGCCACGAGGAGCCGCGGGCTCATCGAGCGTCCCCCGTGGTGGCCAGCGGCCGGGCGGAGCCGTTCGGGAGCTTGCGGACGAAGGCGGAGCGCAGCGCGTGGTAGGGAGCGTCCGGGTCGAAGAAGACGGCGCGCATCCGGGCGAGTTCGGCCCGCCGGTACTCGGCGAGGGGCTGCGTGAGCTCGTCCGCGTGACGGGCCGTGGCCTTGGCGGTGATCCGGCGCGGAAGGTCCGGGTCGGCGGCCAGGTCGGCGGCCAGGCGCTCGACCTCGGGGGCGAACTCCCGGGCCGCGACCGGCACCAGACGATCCACCAGCCCGATGCGCTCGGCCGTCGTGGAGCTCACGGGCAATGCCTCGGTCGTCAGCCGCTCGGCCGTCTCGGCGCCCACCCGGCGGGGCAGCGAGTACGTCCAGTACTCCGACCCGTACAGGCCCATGTTCCGGTAGTGCGGGTTGAGGACGCTGCCCGTGCGGCACCAGACCTCGTCGGCGGCCAGGGCGAGCATGAGGCCGCCCGCCGCCGCGTTGCCGCCGAGGGCCGACACCACCAGCCGGTCGGTGGTGCGCAGCACCGCCTCGACCAGGTCGTCCATGGCGTTCAGATTGGACCAGGACTCGCCCGCCGGGTCGCCCGCCGCCTCGATGACGCCCAGGTGGATCCCGTTGGAGAAGAAGTCGCGGGCGCCGCCGAGCACCAGCACCGAGGTGGGGCGGGTGAGGGCGTACCGCCAGGCGGCGAGCAGCCGGCGGCAGTGGATGGAGCTCATGGCCCCGCCGGGGAACGAGAAGGCCAGGAACCCGATGGGACCGCGCTGCCGGTAGCGGATGTCGGTCCAGGTGGTGCGGTCCGGGGGCAGTTCGAGCGGTGCGGCGATCTCGGGCAGCCAGTACGGGCGGTCGTACGCACCGGGCATGCCCGGTGCGCTGCCGGGCGGGGCCGGGAAGCCGGCGAGCACCGAGGCCGCCGGGCGGCGGAACGGCGCGGGGTCACCGGAGCTCTTGCGGGGGCGCAGCTCCGGGATCCACACCGCGCCGTCCCGGGTGGCCCGGCAGACTGCGCCGGCTCGGGTGGCGAGCAGTTCCCCGGGCTCCCCGCGCAGCCGGTCCTCGGGGTGACCGCCGTGCAGGAACACCTCCTGGCCGCAGATCTCGTCGCGGACGCCGGGCTGCGAGTCGGCCCCGCGGAGCTTGCGCAGCACCGTCGTCGTGCTGTCGTGCTCCCAGTCGATCCGCCGCTGTTCCTGGCGGAAGTAGTCCCGCCACACCACATGGGCCCCGGGTTCGCTCTGCGGGCGCGGCTTGTACGACCCCTCGGCGTAGCGCCGCACGGCCAGCAGCACGGCTGCCGTGGCCGCGTCCGCCACCTCGTTGCGGTACATGTCGCTCTTGCCCGCCGGAGGCACCGGGAAGGTGCCGTCGGCCCACACGTCCCCCGCGTCCATGGCTGCCTCGGCCTGAAGCACCGTCACGCCCCACTCGGACGCCTCCTCGGCGATCGCCCAGTCCAGCGACGACGGGCCCCGGTCACCGGGCGGCCCCGGATGCACGATCAGGCAGGTGTGCTCGCGCCACACGTCTTCCGGCAGGGCCGACTTCAGCATCGGGGCGACGATCAGCTCCGGGCCCACCTCGCGTACGGCGGCCCGGACGGCGTCGGGGCCGTGGGAGGCGAGCACGACCTCCACGTGGTGCCCCTCGTCCGACAGTTCGGCGAACACACGCTGGGACAGGCTGTTGAACGCGCTGGCGACGAGCAAGATGTCCATGACATCGCATGGTCGCCCGTCGGGGGAGGGGGGTGAAGGACCACGGCGGCGTTTCGCGGTCCTCGACCGCTTCCGGCCGAACGGATACGCGGACCCTGAGCGGAAAACCGATCGGCCGTTGCTCGCGAACGTATTCGATATTACGGTCCTGCGGTGATCACCCGGCGCCCGCCGGGGCGGGCGTCACGAGGGGACCTCCCATGCACAACCGGCCTGCGGGCCTCATCCGCAACCCGGTCCTGCCCGGCTCGCACCCGGACCCGTCCGTCCTGCGGGTGGGGTCGGACTTCTACCTCGCGACGTCGACGTTCGAGTGGTACCCGGGGGTACGCCTGCACCACTCCAGAGACCTGGTGCACTGGCGTCCCCTCGGCGGGGCCCTGACCGGCCCCCCGCTGCTCGACCTGACCGGCTGCCCGGACTCCGGCGGCGTCTGGGCACCCAGCCTCAGCCACGCGGACGGCCTGTTCCACCTGGTCTACAGCAACGTCTCCACGTACACCGGCGGCTTCACCGACTGCCCCAACCACCTGATCACCGCCCCTTCCATCGAGGGTCCCTGGTCGGAACCGGTCCTGCTGCACGCTCGCGGCTTCGACACCTCGCTGTTCCACGACGGGGCGGCCAGCTGGCTGCTCAACCTGGTGCACGACTGGCGTCCCCGGCACGGCGGTTCGGCCGGGCTCGAGGCGCGGCGCTACGACCGTGCCGAGCGCCGCCTGACCGGCGACCCGGTCCCCATCGCGCTGCCGCCGCAGGCCGGCTGGATCGAGGGCCCGAACCTCTACCGCCGCGGCCCCTGGTACTACCTGCTCACCGCGGACGGCGGCACCGGCTACGACCACCAGGTCACCGTCTCCCGCTCCCGCACCCTGACGGGCCCCTACGAACGCGACCCGCACGGTCCGCTCCTCACCGCCCGGGACCATCCCGATCTGCCGCTGCAGAAGGCCGGGCACGGCAGCCTGGTGGAGACCGGGGGCGGACGCTGGTACCTGGCCTACCTCGTGGCCCGGCCGCAGGGGCGGCGAGGGCCGTGCGTCCTGGGCCGGGAGACCGCCCTGGCGCTCGTCACCTGGACCGCCGACGGCTGGCCACGCACCGAGACCGGGCTGCCCGCCCTGGAGGTGCCGGCGCCCGCCCTGCCCCCGGGGACCGGTACCGCGGACCACGCGGACGGCGCCGACGGATTCGACGCTCCCGTCCTCGGCCCCCAGTGGTCGACCCTGCGCCGCGCCGCCGGCCCCGACTGGTTCTCCCTCACCGAACGCCCTTCCCACCTGCGGCTTCACGGCGGCCGGTCACCCCAGAGCCTGATCGGACCCAGCCTGGTGGCCCGCCGGGTGACGGCGGCGCGCTGCGCGTTCGAGGCGACGATGGAGTACCGGCCCGAGACGTTCCAGCATCTGGCCGGGATCACCGCGTATTACAACACCGGCAACTGGTACTTCCTGTACGTCACCGCCGACGACGCGGGCGAACCCGTGCTGCGCGTCGCGGGCTGCGACCGCGGCCGGCTGAGCGTCGACGAGGCCGGTCAGGTACGGCTCGGCGGCACGACGCGGCTGCGGCTGGGCCTGGACGTCGAGGGCGCCGAGCTGCGTTTCCGCCATGACACCGGCAGCGGCTGGGAGCCGTTCGGACCCGCCCTGGACGCCACGGTCCTGTCCGACGAGCACGCCGAGCACATCGAGGACGGCCACATCCGTTCCCTCGGCTTCACGGGTGCGTTCGCCGGCTTGTGGGCCTGGGACCTCACCGGGGGCGGACACCACGCGGACTTCGACGAGGCGACGTACCGGACCGGACGCTGAGCGCGTGCTCGGTGCGTCGGGAGTGTGGAACGCTGGGCGTGATCGGCCGCGGTGCGGCCGCCGGGCACGGGGGAGAGAGCGATGACGCGAACGGGAGGGCGGGCCGGCAGCGCGCCGCGCAGCGTGGACGTGGCCCGGCTGGCCGGCGTCTCGCAGAAGACGGTGTCGCGGGTCCTCAACGGGGAGCGGTACGTCTCCGACGACGTACGCCGCAGGGTGCTCGCGGCGGCCGGGGAGCTCGGCTACCGCCTGAACAGCGCGGCCCGGGCCCTGGC
>NZ_JBEXSH010000264.1:0-10157 GCF_040613555.1 Streptomyces sp. NPDC006265 | reverse complement strand
GACAATCAACCTCGCGGCTCTCATCGGCGCCGTCCTTGGGCTGGTGCTGTTCTTCCACCTGCACGACCGACGGCGTGCGTCACCACCGTCCGGGACGCGGTGGCCGCGGCGAACGGGACCGGGCGCACCCTCGTCATCGCCCCCGGCACCTACCGGGAGACGGTGGCTGTCGACCGCGCCCGCACCGCAATGACCTGGATCGGGGCGAGCGAGAACCCCCGTGACGTCGTGGTCGTGTACGACAACGCGGCCGGGACGCCCAAGCCGGGCGGCGGCACCCACGGCACCACCGGATCCGCCACCACCACCGTCCAGGCCGACGGCTTCAGTGCCCGCTGGATCACCTTCGCCAACGACTGGCTGCGCGCCGACCACCCCGGGACCAGCGGCACCCAGGCCGTCGCCCTCAAGGTCCAGGGCGACCGGTCCGCCTTCCGGCACTGCCGGTTCCTCGGCCACCAGGACACCCTGTACGCCGACTCCACGGCCCTGGGCACCTTCGCCCGCCAGTACTTCACCCACTGCTACGCCGAGGGCGACGTCGACTTCGTCTTCGGGCGGGCGAGCGCCGTCTTCGAGCAGTGCCACTTCCGGACCCTGTCCCGCACCGACCTGGCCGGCGCCCCCTACGGTTTCGTCTTCGCGCCGTCGACCGCCGATGCCAATCCGCTCGGCTACCTGGTGACCCGCAGCCGCGTCAGCAGCGAGGCACCCGACGGCTACTACAAGCTGGCCCGGCCCTGGGTGCCCAGCTCCGACACCACCGCCCGCCCCATGCTCACCGTGCGGGACACCCGGCTCGGCCCGGGCATCGACGCGGTCGCGCCCTACGCCAACATGTCGGACTCGTACCCGTGGCAGGCCCAGCGCTTCGCCGAGTACCGCAACACCGGGCCGGGCGCGGCCGTCACGGTCCCCGCCCACCGGCCCCAGCTCACCCCGCGGCAGGCCCGGTCCGCGACCCGCGCCGCCTGGCTCGGCGACTGGGAGCCGTGGAAGAAGGTGTGCTGATGCACCGGCGCACCCTCCTCACCGGAATCACCGCCGGGCTGGTCGCCACGGGCACCGCACCCGCCTTCGCCGCGGCGGGCCGCCGCGTCCTGCACGTCCGCCCCGGCGCCTCCGTCCAGGCCGCCGTCGACGCCGTGCACGGCCAGGACTGGACCGTCGTCGTGCACCCGGGGACGTACCGCGAGGTCGTCAGCGTCCCGGCCTCCAAGGCCGGACTGACCCTCAGGGGCGCGAGCAGGGACCCACGCGACACCGTCATCGTCCACGACAACGCGGGCGGCACGCCCAGACCGGACGGTGCGGGCACCTACGGCACCGCCGGCTCCGCCACCTTCACCTCGGCGGCGCCCGGGCTGACCGTCCGCGATCTGACCCTGGCCAACGACTGGCTGCGCGCCGACCACCCCGAGATCACGGGGACACAGGCCGTGGCGGCGTACACATACGGCGACCGGACCCGCTTCGAGAACGTCCGGCTCCTGGCCCACCAGGACACCCTCTTCGTCGAGACCGGCGCCCTGGACACCTTCGACCGGCAGTACTTCCGCGACTGCTACATCGAGGGCGACGTCGACTTCGTCTTCGGACGGGCCACGGCGGTGTTCGAGCACTGCCACTTCCGCACGCTCGCGCGGGACGTGGACTTCACGCCCAAGGGCATGGTCTTCGCCCCCTCCACGGCCCGGGCCAATCCGCACGGCATCCTCGCCGTGGGCTGCCGGATCAGCTCCGGCGCCGAGGACGCGGCGTACAAACTGGCCCGGCCCTGGGTGCCGTCGTACGAGACCACGGCGTGGCCGTCGCTGGTCGTGCGGGAGACCCGGATCGGGCCCGGCATCGACGCGGTGGCCCCGTACACGAACATGCGGGACCCCTATCCGTGGCAGAGCATGCGGTTCGCCGAGTACCGGAACACGGGTCCGGGGGCGGCGGTCCGGGTCCCCGGGAACCGGCCCCTGCTGAGCCGCGCACAAGCCCGGTCGCACACCAGGGAGACCTACCTCGGCGACTGGCGGCCGTATGCGTAGGGCCGCCGCGCTCCTCCTGGGACTGTGCCTGCTCTGGCCGGCCGCACCGGCCGGCGCCGCCGACCGCGGCCCCACCGACCGCGCCCCCACCGGCTGGGCTTCGACCGGACCCGGCACGACCGGCGGGGCGGGGGGCCGGACCTGGACGGTGCACACGCGCGCCGAGCTCAAGGCCGCCCTCGCGAACCACGGCGACCCGACCGCGCCCAAGGTGATCCGGGTCGCGGGCGACATCAACGGCCACGAGAGCGACGACGGCTCCCTGCTCGGCGAGCAGGACTACGCGCCCGGATACGACCTCGCCAGGTACATGTCCTGCTTCGGCGAGGACGGTTCCGCCTGGTCCGACACCCGCTTCGACCACTGCAAGCGGCAGCGGCAGCTGCGGCAGACCGGGTCGAACAAGGAGAAGGCGCAGATCCAGCTCACCGTGCCGGGCAACACCACGCTCGAAGGCGCCGGTCGCGACGCCCGGCTGCTCGGGGTGTTCCTGACCGTCAACACCGGCAGCAACATAATCGTGCGGAACCTGCGCCTCGAAGCACCCGTCGACCACTTCACCGGCTGGTCCCCGGACGACGGCACCCAGGGCAGCTGGAACGCCCGCTTCGACGCCATGACCGTGATCACCGGCAGGAGCATCTGGATCGACCACTGCACCTTCACCGACGGCCGCTTCCCCGACCGCGAGGCACCCCTCGGCTTCCACGGCGAGCGGGTGCAGCGGCACGACGGGCTGCTGGACATCGAGGACGGCTCCGACCTCGTCACCGTCTCCGACAGCCGCTTCGAGGACCACGACAAGGAGATCCTCATCGGCTCGGGCGACGGACGCGGCGACCGCGACCGCGGGCATCTCAAGGTGACCTTCGCCCGTAACCTGTTCACCGGCATCGTGCAGCGCGCCCCGCGGGTCCGCTTCGGGCAGGTGCACGTCGTCAACAACGTCCACCGGGGCCGGTCGCCGCTCTACGCCCTGGGCGCCGGCGTGGAGTCCGCGATCTTCTCCGAACGCAACGTCTTCCGGTATCCCGGCGCACGGCCGTCGCTCGCCGTCGCCGCGTACGGGGGCGCGGAGTTCCACGACACCGGCTCCTGGTTCAACGGCCGGCCGGCCCGGCTGAACGCCGTGGCGAGCGCACTCGGTCTCGGGAACGACGTCGGCTGGGACCCCGCCGACGTCTACGACCACCGTGCCCTGACCTCCTCGGCGGCGGTCGAGCGGTACGTACTGCGGCACGCCGGAGCCGGGAGGCCCCATGGACGCGCATGAAGCCCTGGGACGACGGACGTTCGTGGTCGGGGCGGGGACCGCGCTGCTGGGCGGGGGAGCGGTGAGCAGGGCGGAGGCGGCGGTCGTGGACGGCCCGCTGCCCGACTTCCACCCGGCACTGAAGGACGCCCTGACCTTCCCGCTCGCCTGGGGCCGGTCCCCGATCCGCGAGTTCCGCGCCTGGCGGCATGCCGCCCGGGCCGCCGTCGAGGAGCATCTCCTCGTCGAGCGGCAGGACGGGACGCCGTACGCACCGGAGTTCGGCGGCCGTTCCCGGGCGCGGGACCACACCCGCGAGCTGGTGACCGTCTCCCTCACCCGCTACGAACGGGTCCGCGGCGCCCTGCTCACCCCGCACGGCCCCGGGCCGTTCCCCGCCGTTCTGCTCCTGCACGACCACGGCGCGAGGTTCGACATCGGCAAGGAGAAGCTCGTCCGGCCCTGGTACGACGACACGCGTCTCGCCTCCGCCGGGGTGTGGGCGGAGAAGTACTTCAGCGGGCGCTTCGTCGGGGACGAACTGGTCCGGCGCGGCTATGTGGTGCTCTGCCTGGACGCCCTCGGCTGGGGCGACCGCGGCCCCCTCGCCTACGACCGACAACAGGCCCTGGCCGCCAACTTCTACAACCTCGGCTCCTCGCTCGCCGGGCTCATGGCCCGGGAGGACCAGCGGGCCGCCGCCTTCCTGGCGGGGCTCGACCGGGTGGACGCCCGGCGGGTCGCGGCCGTCGGCTTCTCCATGGGTGCCTACCGGGCCTGGCAGACCGCCGCCCTCAGCGACCACGTCGCGGCCGCCGCGAGCATCTGCTGGATGACCGGCCTGAAGGAGATGATGGTGCGAGGCAACAACACGCTGCGCGGGCAGTCGGCGTACCACATGCTCCACCCCGGCCTCGCCCGGCACCTCGACATCCCCGACGTGGCGAGCATCGCCGCGCCCCGGCCGATGCTCTTCCTCAACGGCGGGCTCGACCCGCTGTTCCCCGCGGACGGCGTGCGCGTCGCCCACGACAAGCTGCGCGCCGTCTGGCGGTCCCGCCACGCCGAGGAGCGCTTGCGGCTGAAGACATGGCCGGAGCTCGGCCACGTCTTCACCGACCCCCTCCAGGACGAGGTCTTCCGCTGGCTCGACTCCGTCCTGTGAGCCATCCCCCCACCCGTACGAGAAAGGAACCGCTCTCCCATGTCTCGTCGTAGCGCCCTCGCCGCCCTGGCCGCCCTCACCCTGGGTGCCGGCCTCGCCGTACTCCCCACCCAGGCCCAGGCCGCCACCGTCGTCGTCGGCAACTCCACCGACCTGGCCGGCGCGATCAAGAACGCCACACCGGGGACCGTCATCCAGGTGCGCGGCGGCACCTACTATCCGACGGCCACCCTTCAGTCCACGGCCAACGGCACGTCCTCGTCGCCCGTCACCCTCACGGCGTACGGCTCGGAGACCGTCAAGATCGACGGCTCGAACCTGCCCGCCGGAGACTGGATCCTCAAGCTCACCGCCGACTACTGGAACGTCTCGAACCTCACCTTCCAGAACTCCCCGGACAGCGCGGTCGTCTGCCAGTCCTGCACCGGCACCAACTGGAACAACATCAAGACCATCGACGGCGGCGACTCCGGCTTCACGCTCACCGGCGACGGCACCGTGAACAACACGGTGCGCAACCTCGACTCCTACGGCCACTACGACAAGGCCACGCACGGCGAGAACGCCGACGGCATCGCCGTGAAGTTCGGCTCCGGCTCCGGCAACCTCATCACCGGGGCCCGCCTGTACAACAACTCCGACGACGGCCTCGACTTCTGGTCCTTCTCCTCGCCGGTCACCGTCGAGCACACCTGGGCGTTCGGCAACGGCAAGAACCGTTGGAGCGACTCGGCCTTCGCGGGCGACGGCAACGGCTACAAACTGGGCGGGGACGGGGAGGTGGTCGCCCACGTCGTCAACAACTCGGCCGCCTGGGACAACGCCGGCAACGGCTTCACCGAGAACAGCAACAAGGGCGCCATCGTCATCAACCGGACCACCGCCTACGCCAACGCCAAGCGGGGCTACTACTTCGCGACCGGCTCGGCCAGGCTCGGCAAGAACCTCGCCGTGAGCAACGGCGGCGGGTCGGTGAACAAGGGCTCGTCGGTGGTGTCGGCCGGCAACAACTGGGACTCCGGGATCGCGACCCCGGCCTTCCGGTCCACCAACGCCTCGACCGCCTACAACACCCGCCGGTCGGGCGGCGCGCTCCCCGCGACCACGTTCCTCACCACGGGCAGCACCAGCATCGGGGCGACGATGGACTGACGTCCGGTCCGTCCCGCCCGGGGCGCTTGACCCGCTTTTTGCCCGGCGGGTCTCGCGCCCTCGGGGGTGACGCGCGTAGAAATCCTGTCACGCATAAGCCCCTGCGTATCGCCGCGGTCACCGCGGCCTGTGCCGTCGCCGGTGTCACCCTGTACGGGACCGGCGCCGCCACCGCCGGCCAGTCGACGGCGAACTCCACCCGCGAGCCCTACAACATCGGACTGCTGGCCAAGGACATCGACACCTACTACGGCACCACCCTCGACGCGAACGGCGTCTACCAGGCCTCCCCGGACAGCCCCTACGCCAAGGACCTCGCCCGCCTCGACACCGCTGCCCGGGCGTACATCGACAAGGCGGCCCGTAAAGCGCTGCACAAGGGCGAGAAGCCGGCCGTCGTCTTCGACATCGACGACACCCTGCTGCTCAGCCTCGACTACGAGAAGAAGAACAACTACGGCTACAACAGCGCCACCTGGGCCGCCTACGTCGACCGGGCCGACCGGCCCGCCGTCTTCGGCAGCGCCGAGCTCGTCCGCTACGCGGACCGCAAGGGTGTCGAGGTCTTCTACAACTCGGGCCTGAGCGAGGCGCAGCGCTCCGCCGCCGTGGAGAACCTGAAGAAGGCCGGAGCCGAGGTGAACCTCGACGCCGGCCACATGTTCCTCAAGGACAAGGACAACCCGCCGTCCTACCTGAGCGGATGCGCCAGCCCGGGCACCTGGACCTGCACGACCGTGCAGTACAAGTCCGGTACCCGGGGGCACATCGAGAAGGGCCTCGGGTACGAGATCATCGCCAACTTCGGCGACCAGTACTCGGACCTCCAGGGCGGTCACGCCGACCGGACGTACAAGCTCCCGAACCCGACGTACTTCGTCAGCTGAGGCCGGGTGGCGTCACCGCCGGACCGGCTTGATCCCCTCCAGCGTCGGCACCACGGGCTCGATGGTGCCGTCCGCCGCGAACTCCATGCGGTCGACGGTGGTCTCGCGGTGCATGCCGTCGCCGCCCGGCAGGCCCGGGCCGTTGAGGGCGAAGCGGTGGTAGACCATGTACCAGTCGTCGGTGCCGGGGGTGTTCACCACCGAGTGGTGGCCGGTGGCGAGGATGCCGTACTCGGGCCGCTTTTGAAGGATCGTCCCGCGCTTGGTCCACGGGCCGAGCGGGGACGGTCCCGTCGCGTACGCCACGTGGTAGTTCTCGCTGCGGGTGTCGTCCTCCGACCACATGAAGTAGTACGTGCCCTTCCGCTTGATCACGAAGGAGCCCTCGCGGAAGTTGTCCGGGGTGATGTCCTTCACCTTCGACGCGTCGAAGGACACCATGTCGTCGTTGAGCGGCACGACATACCCGTGGCCGTTACCCCAGTACAGGTAGGCCTGGCCGTCGTCGTCCGTGAAGACCGCCGGGTCGATCATCTGGCCCTTGAGCGAACCGCCCTTGGCCACCAGCGGCTTGCCGAGCGCGTCCTTGAACGGGCCGGCGGGGGAGTCGGCGACCGCCACGCCGATCTGCTGCTCGGCGCAGAAGTAGAAGTAGTACGTACCGTCGCGCTCGGCGATCGCGGGTGCCCAGGCGTTCTTGTCGGCCCAGCTCACGTCCGGCCCGAGGTCGAGGATGACACCGTGGTCCTTCCAGTTGACCAGGTCCTTCGACGAGTACGCCTTGAACGTGGTGCCGCTCCAGCCCTGGAAGCCGTCCGTGGTCGGGTAGATCCAGTACCGGCCGTTCAGATAGTGCACGTCGGGGTCGGCGTTCAGGCCCGGCAGGATCGGGCTGCGGGTGCGGACCGCCTCGACCGTCCAGGTGCGCTTGGTGCCGTCGGCGGCCGTCACGGTGTACTTCTGCGGTGTGCGGAAGTCGCGCCGGGTGCCGGACTTGGGGCTGAGCTTCGCGCCCTCACCGACCCACAGCTTCGGGGCGAGGTCCCGCAGAGAGGCGTCCGGCTTCAGGGGCAGGACGACCTTCGAGGCGCTGTCCGTGACGATCGAGTAGCCCTTCTGGTGCTTCGCCGTCGCGTCCACGACCGAGGCGGAGGTGACCGGGTAGGCGGCCAGCAGGCGGTCGTACTCCTGCTGTGTCACCGGCAGGACCGTGCCGTGCCTCGGGCTCGCCGGAAGCTGGTAGTCCGTGGACGGGGTCCACGTGCCCGAGTCGAGGTCGGTGGTCTCGAAGGGGATGTAGCCGCGGCCGCCGTACTCGTCGATGAACAGGTACCACTTCTTCTCGGTGTTCGACTTGAACACCGTCGGGCCCTCGCCGCGGTCCATCGCGCCCTTGCCGATGCAGTCGGCCACGAAGTCGTACGTCGTCGAGGTCAGGGAGGTGGACTTCTCCCCGGTGATGAACTTCGAGCAGGGGCCGGCGGAGCCGGGGTCGCGCTCGTCCTTGGTGTAGCGGTAGTACTCGTCCTTGTACTTCACCACCGTGGAGTCGATCACCGAGTAGCCCGGGTCGTTCCAGACCTTCGGCTCGCTGAAGGTGCGGAAGTCCTTCGTGGTCGCGTACAGCATCTTGTTGTACGTGTCGCCCTTGTGGTCCGGGTCGTCGTCGGCGTACAGCTTCGACGCCCAGAAGACGACGTACGAGTCGAGCTCGTCGTCCCAGTAGGCCTCCGGGGCCCAGGTGTTGCCCGCGCTGTCCGGGGAGACCTTCACCAGTCGCTGATCGGTCCAGTGGACCAGGTCGGTGGACTCCCAGACCATGATCGACTTGCTGCCGTGCCGCTGGACCTGGTCCCAGCTGCCGCTGGAACCCTGGTACATCCGCAGGTCGGTGGCGATCAGGTAGAACTTGTCGCCCTCGGGGGAGCGGATGACGAACGGGTCGCGCAGGCCCTTCTCGCCGGTGGTGGACGTCAGCACCGGCTTGCCGGCGTTCAGCTCACGCCAGTGCAGCGGGTCGTTGCCGCGGCTGAGGGCGTAGCGGATCTGCTCGCCGTCGGCGGTGCCCTCACCGGTGAAGTAGGCGAAGAGATAACCGGCGTACTTGCTGTGCTTCACGGGTGGGGCTCCGGGGTCTGCGGTGCTGGGTGGCGCGCTGAAGAGGGTCAGCAGAAGGCCGGTCAGGGCCAGGAAGGGGAGCAGGAGCGTGCGGGCGATGCGGGGGCGCATGACACTTCCTGTCGGAGTCTGGGGGATTCTGTTGGATAGCGGCCTTCGGAGTCTCACCGGAGGGACGCAGGGCGTCAACGGGTGCGTGTGAGGCCGGTGGTTCCGAAAGTTTCGGAAGTTGAGGTCTGCGGTGCACGTGAGCGCGGCAACCCTTTCCGGCGCGGCGGCGACTGGTGGACGGAAACGGGCCGGAGCGGGCCCCTCCGAGCCGTTTCCGTCCCCGATCCCCTAGGAAAGGAACGCTCCGTGCTGCCGAGCACCGGACGTCATCGCAGGACCCGTACGCTCTCGATCGCCGCAGCCATCGCCTGTGCCGCGGGGGCCGGCGGCGTCTACCTCGGACTGTCGACCGGCGGCGCGCAGGCCGCCTCGGCAGCGGTCACCGTCTCCACCACGGCCCAGCTCGAACAGGCCGTGAAGAACGCCACCGCCGGCACCGTGATCCAGGTCCGCGGCGGCACCTACTATCCGGCCGCCACCCTCAAGTCCTCGGCGAACGGCACGAGTTCCGCACCCATCACCTTGCGCGCGTACGGCGCCGAGAAGGTGCGGATCGACGGGTCCAAGCTGCCCGCCGGCTCCTGGCTGGCCGGGATCTACGGCGACCACTGGACCGTGCAGGACCTGGCCTTCGTCAACTCCCCGGCCCAGGGATTCGTCGCCACATCCTCGGTCGGAGGTGTTTTCAGGAACCTGGTCACCGCGGACAACGGCGACTCCGGCTTCACCCTGCGCGGCGACGGCACCACCGGCAACCTCGTACAGAACCTGGACAGCCACGGCAACTACGACGCGGCCGGGCATGGACAGAACGCCGACGGCATCGCCGTCAAGTTCGGCTCGGGGACCGGGAACCGGATCACCGGAGCCCGGCTCTACAACAACTCCGACGACGGCCTGGACCTGTGGCAGTTCTCCTCTCCGGTCACCATCGAGCACTCCTGGGCCTTCGGCAACGGCGAGAACCGCTGGAACGACGCGGCCTTCGAGGGCAACGGCAACGGCTTCAAGCTGGGCGGCGGGGGCGCGTCCGTCGCCCACGTCGTCAACAACAACGCGGCCTGGGACAACACACTGCACGGCTTCACCGAGAACTCCAACACCGGCGCCATCGCCCTGAACCGCAACACCACGTACGCCAACGCCCAGAGCGGCTTCTACTTCGCGACCGGCACGGCCCGCCTCGGCAAGAATCTCGCCGTCGCCGACAAGGGCGGAGCGGCGAAGCTCGGCTCCTCGACGGTCTCGGCCGGCAACAACTGGGACAGCGGCATCGCCACGCCGCACTTCAGGTCGACGGCCGCGACCACTGCGTACGGAGCGCGCCGGGCGGACGGCTCCCTGCCCGCGACGACGTTCCTGACGACCGGCTCCACGACCATCGGCTCGACGATGGACTGAGCCCGCGCTCCCGCTTGCACGACGACGACCCC
>NZ_JBEXSH010000263.1:0-10178 GCF_040613555.1 Streptomyces sp. NPDC006265 | reverse complement strand
CACCTGACTCCCATGGAGCCAGACTGATCACTTGATCACGGAAGGGGTCACTTTTCATCGACCGATAGGGGGTCACGGTTCACGGAACGGCGACAACCGAGATAGAGGCCCAGCAGGTAGGCGTACGCGGCCTCATCGGCAGGTGGTCCGGGGTCGGGCGGCGCCATGCGGGGCAGTGGCTCGAGGCGGGCTTTCCAGGATCGAATCGCGGCCCGTGAGATGCCCGTTTCACGGCTCACCGAGTTGAGGCTGCGGCCCTGGGCCACCAGTGCGAGTGCTCGCTTGCGTGTGCTGGCGTCGTACATGTAGTCACTGTGGGAGCGCGGTCATGGCGACACGCAGCAAAAAGCGGATGTTCACGAGAACGTGGGCATCCGCTTTGGAGTGGTGACCTTGGAAACCAAGGAAAAGTGCCCCGGGTCGGACTCGAACCGACACTGTATGGGTTTTGAATCCATTGCCTGCTGCCAATTGGGCTACCGGGGCCCGGTGAATCCAAGGTTGACCTCGACCCACTGCCTGACCACCATACCGCAGCTAGGTACGCTCTTGGGAGCAGTACCGGCCTGCCCCTACCAAGGAGCCCACGTGAGTGCCCCCGAGTCGCCCCAGCCTGTTGACGTGCCTGATGAGGACAAGTCGCACGTGCCTCCGATGACGACGCGGGTCGTCATCGCCGAGGACGAGGCGCTGATCCGGCTCGATCTCAAAGAGATGCTGGAGGAGGAGGGGTACAGCGTCGTCGGTGAGGCCGGTGACGGTGAGCAGGCGGTGGAGCTGGCGCGTGAGCACCGGCCCGATCTGGTGATCCTGGACGTGAAGATGCCGAAGATGGACGGTATCTCCGCGGCGGAGAAGATCGCGGAGGAGAGCATCGCGCCGGTGCTGATGCTGACGGCGTTCTCGCAGCGGGATCTCGTGGAGCGTGCCCGGGACGCGGGTGCGATGGCGTATCTGGTGAAGCCGTTCAGCAAGACGGATGTCGTGCCGGCGATCGAGATGGCCGTGTCGCGGTTCACGGAGCTGAAGGAGCTGGAGAAGGAGGTCGCCGACCTCACGCTGCGGCTGGAGACGCGCAAGCTCGTGGACCGGGCGAAGTCGATTCTTCAGACGGAGTACGGGCTGTCGGAGCCGGCGGCTTTCCGGTGGATCCAGAAGACGTCGATGGACCGCCGGATGTCGATGCAGCAGGTCGCGGAGGCGGTCATCGAGGACGCCGACGAGAAGAAGGCCAACAAGGGCTGAGAGCACAGCGAGAGGCCCGCGCCCTTTCCGTTCGGAAGGGCGCGGGCCTCTTTTGTGTACGGCTGGGACGTCAGTCCTCGCCCAGGTACGCCTTGCGCACGGACTCGTCGTGCAGCAGGTCCTGCCCGGTTCCGGAGAGGGCGATGTTGCCGACCTCCATGACGTGGCCCTGGTCGGCGAGGGAGAGCGCGGCCTGGGCGTTCTGTTCGACGAGGAGGATCGTCGTGCCCTGGGACTTCAGCTCCGAGATCGTCGCCATGATCTTCTGCATCATGATCGGGGAGAGGCCCATGGAGGGCTCGTCGAGCATGAGGAGCTTGGGCTGGGACATCAGGGCGCGGCCCATGGCGAGCATCTGCTGTTCGCCGCCCGACAACGTCCCCGCCGCCTGCTTGCGGCGTTCGCCCAGGATGGGGAAGAGGTCGTAGGCGCGCTGGATGTCCTTTTCGATGCCTTCCTTGTCCTTGCGGAGGAAGGCTCCGAGCTGGAGGTTCTCGGCGATGGTGAGGCGGGGGAAGATGTGCCGGCCTTCGGGGGAGTGGGCGAGGCCGAGGGCGACGATCTTGTGGGCGGGGACCCCGTTGAGGGGTTTGCCGTCGAAGAGGATCTTCCCGGAGGTGGGCTTGAGCAGGCCCGACAGTGTGCGCAGGGTGGTGGTCTTGCCGGCGCCGTTGGTGCCGATGAGGGTGACGACCTGGCCGGCTTCGACGCTGAAGGAGATGCCCTTGACGGCTTCGATCTTGCCGTAGGAGACCCGGAGGTCCTCGACCTCGAGGAGTGCGGTCACTTGGCTTCTCCCTTGGTGCTGCTGGTGCTGCTGGTGGTGCTGGTCGCGTCGGCGGCGGCTTCGGCGGCCTCGACCTCGGCGGCTTCGGCTTCGCCGGGGTCGCCTTCGAAGGGCTCGCCGAGGTAGGCGGCGACGACGCGCTCGTCGGCCTGGACGACGTCGGGGGTGCCTTCGACGAGCTTTTCGCCCTGGACGAGGACGGCGACGCGGTCGGAGAGGTTGAAGACGAAGCGCATGTCGTGCTCGATGAGGAGGACGGCGATGCCCTTGTCGCGGATGGCGAAGACGAGTTCCTCGGTGGCGCGCGTCTCCTGGGGGTTCATGCCGGCGGTGGGTTCGTCGAGGAGCAGCAGGCCGGGCTCGGAGGCCATGGCGCGGGCGATCTCGAGCTTGCGCTGTTCGCCGTAGGGGAGGTTGCGGGCGAGGTGGTCGCGCTTGTGGGCGAGGCCGATGAACTCCAGCAGTTCCATGGCGCGTTCTTCGCTGGCGCGTTCGGCCTTCTTGAAGCCGGGGCCGCGCAGGAGGGCGGACCAGAGGCCTTCCTTGGTGCGGGTGTGGCGTCCGACGAGGACGTTTTCCAGGACGGTCATGTTGGCGAACAGACGGATGTTCTGGAAGGTGCGGGCGATGCCGGCCTGGGTGACCAGGTGGGGCTTCGGGGGGAGGACGGTGCCCTTGTAGGAGACGGTGCCCTCGGTGGGGACGTAGAGGCCGGTGAGGCAGTTGAAGAAGGTGGTCTTGCCGGCGCCGTTGGGGCCGATGAGGCCGACGATCTCGCCGGTGTTGACCGTGAAGTCGACGGAGCGTACGGCGGTGAGGCCGCCGAAGCGCATCGTGACGTCGCGTGCTTCGAGTACAGGTGTGCTCATGTTGGTTACGCCCCCGCCTTGGTGACGGCCGGTTCGTCGGTCAGCGTGGTCTGTTTGGGTACGTCGAGTTGGCCGGTCTCGTGGAATTCGAGTTGGCGTCGGCGGTTGGCGATGATGCCTTCGGGGCGGAAGCGCATCAGGAGGACGAGTGCGATGCCGAAGGCGAGGAGCGACTTGTCCTGGAGGAAGACCAGCTTCTCGGGGAGCAGGTAGAGCAGGGCTGCGCCGAGGAGGGGGCCGGCGACGGTGCCCATGCCGCCGAGGACGACCGCGGCCAGGAGGAACGCGGAGTTGGGCGGGGTGGAGCCGGCGAACTGGTACGGGGTGGGGACGACGCTGTAGGTGACGTGGGCGCTGACGGTGCCGGCGAGGCCGGCGAGGGCGGCGCCGAGGGCGAAGGCGACGAGCTTGACGCGGAAGCCGTTGATGCCCATGGCGGTGGCGGCGGTCTCGTCCTCGCGGATGGCGATCCAGGAGCGGCCGATGCGGGAGTCCGCTGCGCGTGTGTAGACGAGGACGACGATGGCCATGATGAGGACCATCAGGAGGTAGTAGTTGGCGAAGCGGCCGAGAGTGAATCCGCCGATGTCATGGGCCTGGCCGAAGTTGAAGCCGAGGAAGTTCAGGTCGGGGATGTTGGCGATGCCGTTCGGGCCGTTGGTGACGTCGGGTCCGGAGTCGCCGTCCATGTTGTTGACGGCGATGCGGAAGATTTCTCCGAAGCCGAGGGTGACGATGGCGAGGTAGTCGCCGCGCAGTCGCAGGGTCGGGGCGCCGATGAGGACGCCGAAGACGAGGGATGCGGCGGCGCCGGTGATGGCGGAGGCCCAGAAGGGCAGGTGGACGCCGGAGATGGTGGAGAACTCGGAGCCGGAGACGAGGGCGGCGGTGTAGGCGCCGACGCCGAGGAAGGCGACGTATCCGAGGTCGAGGAGTCCGGCCAGGCCGACGACGATGTTGAGGCCGAGGGCGACGGTCCCGAAGATCAGGATGTTGACGCCGATGTTGGCGTAGTGGTCGTCGGTCTGGGTGAAGGGGAAGGCGATGGCCGCGGCGAAGCCCATGGCGAGGGTGAAGCTGCGGTTGGCGGCGACGAGGGCGGAGAACCGGTCGAGGAGGCCGGCGGTGTGCAGTGCCCACATGGCGAAGGTGACGACGAAGAGGTAGCCGATGAAGAGTTCGCCGTACTCGGTGTCGATGCCGTAGGTGAAGACGCCGAGGCCGATGATGGTGACCACGGTGATGACGGCCCGCTGGATCCAGGGCGCGATGGCCTGGGGGGCGGGGATGCGGTCGGGTTTGGCGATGTAGGCCTTGAGGGTTTCCTTGGTGCCGTCGGTGCCGGTGCGCTCCTGGGGGAGGGCGAAGGCTCCGAGGACGGGCAGCAGGGAGGCGATGGCCGCGATCCAGCCACCGGGTTCGAGGTTGACGACGCCGCCGAGCTTGGCGCTGATGGCGATGACGGTGAACCAGGTGACGGTGAAGCCGCCGAGTGCGGTGAGGGCGAGCGGTGCGTTGTTGCGGGCGGGCAGGAGCCAGCCGAGGCCGCGGATGCCGTAGGAGGCGAGGGCGAACAGGGCGGTGAGGATGCCGGCGGTGAAGGTCAGCCACTGCAGGCCGCCGGGGTAGCCGTTGATGGTGAGGTCGCCGGGGAATTCGGCGGTCCAGGTCCAGGCGAGGAACGCGGAGGCGGCGGTGGCGATACCGCCGGCGAGCAGCAGGGCGCGGGCGGCCGCGGTGGGCAGCGGGATGAGACCGCGCAGAGCGGGCGTCGGGGTGGGGACGGCGTCCGGTGCCGGCGTCTTGGTCGTCTCGGTCATGTGATCACGCCCTGTCCGCGACGCGCTCGCCGAGCAGGCCCTGTGGCCTGAAGAGGAGCACGAGGATGAGGAGGCAGAAGGCCCACACGTTGGCCCAGCTCTGGCCGCCGAGCTGCTGCATGCCGGGGATCTCGTCGATGTAGGCGGAGGCGAGGGTTTCGGCGATGCCGAGGACGACGCCGCCGAGCATGGCGCCGTAGATGTTGCCGATGCCGCCGAGGACGGCCGCGGTGAAGGCCTTGAGGCCCATCAGGAAGCCCATGCGGTAGTCGACGTTGCCGTACTTGAGTCCGTAGGCGACGGCGGCGACGGCGGCGAAGAATCCGCCGATGGCGAAGGCGATGACGATGATGCGGTTGGTGTCGATGCCCATCAGCTGCGCGGTGTCGGGGTCCTGCGCGGTGGCCTGCATGGCGCGGCCGGTGCGGCTGCGGCGGACGAAGATCGCGAGGGCGGCCATGCAGCCGATGGCGGCGAGGATGAGGAAGATGTCGGCGTCCTTGATGGTGACGGAGCCGATGTCGTGGGTGGCGTCGAGGCCGGGGAAGGCGCGGGCGCGGTCGGCGCCGGGGTAGAAGTTGCGCACGACCTCCTGGAGGGCCAGGGAGAGGCCGATGGCCGTGATGAGCGGTGCCAGGCGTGGTGCTCCGCGCAGTGGTCGGTAGGCGAATCGTTCTGCTCCGACGGCGATGAGGATGGCCACGATGGCGCCGCCGAGGAGCATGAGGGGTACGGCGAGGGCCATCGAGGTGCCGTCGGGCAGGATGTAGAAGTAGACCGTGAGGGCGCCGAAGGCCCCGGTCATGAAGATCTCGCCGTGCGCGAAGTTGATGAGCTGGACGATGCCGTACACCATCGTGTAGCCGATGGCGATCAGCCCGTACATCGAGCCGAGAAGCAGCCCGTTGGCCAGCTGCTGCGGCAGGGTGTTCACCGCATGGCCTCCATGTCGCTGGTGGTCGTGTGCACTGGATGTGCGCGTGGTCGTGTGCTGTGTGGGGGTGTGGAAACGGGCCGCGCGGTCGGGGTCCCCTTCCGCGCGGCCCGTGATGTGGCGTTGTGGCGGGCCGGACTACTGCAGGTCGGCGGTGCCGGTCTCCACGTCGTTCCAGGCACCCTTCTCGACCTGGTAGACCGTCAGCTGCTTGTTGGTGGTGTCGCCGTACTGGTCGAAGGAGATCTTGCCGGTGAGGCCTTCGAAGTCGGACTTCTGGACACCGTCGACGACCTTGGAGCGCAGGTCGTTGATGTCGGTGGGCACCTTGCCGCCGTTGGCGTCGGCCGCGGCCTTGACGGCCTTGATGATGGCGGTGGTGGCGTCGTAGGCGTAGGCGCCGTACGCGCCGTAGTCGCCCTTGTAGCCCTTGTCCTTGTACGTCTGGATGAACGTCTTGGCGGCGGGCAGGGTGTCGGCGGGGACGCCGATGGCGGTGGCGAGGTCGCCCTCGGAGGACTTGCCGGCGGCCTCGATGTAGGTGGAGGCGAACATGCCGTCGCCGCCGAACAGCGGGATCTTGACGCCGGCGTCCTTGAGCTGCTTGGTGATCAGGGCGGACTCGTCGTACTGGCCGCCGTAGTAGAGCAGGTCGGCGCCGGAGTTCTTGATCTTGGTGACGAGGGAGCCGAAGTCCTTGTCGCCGGTGTTGACGTGGTCGGTGCCGACGACCTTGCCGCCGAGCTTCTTGTACTGCTCGTTGAAGATCTTCGCGAGGCCGGCGCCGTAGGTCTGCTTGTCGTCGACGACGAAGGCCTTCTTCTTCTTGAGGCCGTTGTACGCGTAGCCGGCGGCGAAGCTGCCCTGCAGCTCGTCGGTGGTGGCGGTGCGGAAGTAGGTCTTGAACGGGCGCTTCTTGTCCGTCTGCCAGTTCTTGCCCTGGGTCAGCTCGGGGGCCGTGTTCGCGGGGGAGATCTGGGCCATGTTGGCCGAGGCGAACACCTGCTGCATCGTCTGGGCGACGCCGGAGTTCAGCGGGCCGACGGCGCCGACGACCGTTTTGTCGCCGGTCAGGGCGGTGGCGTTGGACTGGCCGGTGGCGGGCTGCGCCTTGTCGTCCAGGGCCTTGAGCTTGAATTTCACGCCCGGGACCCAGTTGTTCTTGTTGGCGTCGTCGACGGCTATCTGGGCGCCGTACTGGATGCCGAGGCCGGTGGTGGAGTTCTCACCGGAGAGGGGGGCGTCCACGCCGATGGTGAACGTGGTGTCGCTCCCGCTGTCTCCGCCCTTGTCACCGCTGTCGTCTCGGGAGCCGCAGGCGGTGAGAGTCAGAGCTCCGGTCGTGAGAACGGAGGTAAGAATCACCAAGGAACGCTGTCGCACAATCAGTCCTTTCACAGGCAGGCCCCGCCCTGGTCGGGGGGTGAGTGCCGCGCTGGTACCGAACTCCCGATGGAGCGGTGACTGGCCGTGACTCTAAGCCCGGGGTAAGGGCAGGGGCAGCGGCGCGGGCTCGCTTGTGACTTTCTTGTTATGACGGGGTGGATGCCTGGTCGCGGCCGGAGACCCTCTCGGCGGGTTTGGTGGATTTTCGCCGAGGTCCGCATTCTGAGAACCCGCACTTCCGGTTGGCCATGGCTGAGATCGTGTGGTGCTCGCTCCGCAGGCGGCCCGGAAGAGATCGGAAAGGTCCCGGGCCTAGCCGCGGCCGAAGATGAAGCTGTGGCGTTGTATTGCGCGCGCGTTACGCAGCGTTACGCCGAGAAAGGGGTGGTCGGCTTCCGGGGGGAGTGCCGAGCAATCGGAAACGGTGATTTCCACGGTGATGCCGTGGGGTGTGCCGGCCGGCACGGTGACGGTCGGGCCGGGAACGGCGCGGGCGGTGAGGCCCGGGTAGGACGGGCCGGCGACCTGGAGGGTGACGGCGGGGTCGCGGTCGACGGTGACGGCGAACCGGAAACGGCCTGCTTTTTCAGGTGAGTTGAGGGATTCGGTGCGACCGAGGTAGTGCCAGACGGTGGCGGTCGCGGGCCAGGGGGCGGGGACGGGCTCGTGCGGCGGGGGATGTGGGTCGGGCGCGAGGGGCTGGGGGAGTGCGACGGCCCAGGCTGCGGCGACGGCGATCATGACCGTCGCGACGATCGCTCTTCTCCGCCCGGGCGGGGAGCCTGCGCCGGCGGTCGGCGAGCCGGTCGGCCGGGCGTGGTGCGTCGGTGCCGATGGCGTCCCAACTGTGTTCGTGGTCCGTCGAGTTGGCCGGTTCGGCGGGGTCGGTGCCGCTCATGGCCGCAGCCTCATGTGGTCACGGTAGGGGAGGGGGCCGGGGTGGGGAAGGCGGCGGTGCCCCGCCGCTGCGCGGGGTGCGCGGTGCGGCGGGGCGGTGCGTGGTGCGGTGCGTGGTGCGGGCTACGGCAGCTTCACGAACGGCGAGAGGAAGGCGCGGGCGCCGGGGGTGTCCAGGCGGTACGCCACGTTGGTCGCGTAGCAGGGGGTGTCGCCGGTGATGGTGGTGGCGGCGAGGATCCTTTTGCCGCCGATCACCGCGAAGTTGGGGCCGCCCGAGTCGCCGTAGCAGGCGCCTCCGTTGCCCTGCGGCGCGGTCATCGCGAGCCGGGCCCAGGAGTCGTTGAGGGCGTTGAAGGTGACGGGGGCCTTCATCCGGACGCCGCCGCCCGGATGGGTCTGACCGCCGGGGCCGTTGACGGCCTCCTGGGTGCCGTATCCGGCGACGAGCCAGTCGGTGGTGTTCAGGCCCTGCGGGCCCAGCTTGCCGAGCTGGTTGGCGGTGGGCAGGGTGGCCGGGGTGAAGCTCCAGCGGGCCTTCATCTCGGCGGCGGGCAGCTGGATCACCGCGATGTCGTGGGTGTCGGCGGCGGGCCCCGGGTAGTCGGGGTGCGTGTGGGCGGTGCCCCGGACGGCGACGGCGGCGGCCTGTGCGGCCGGATCGCCCGGGTGCTTCCTCGCCGCCGCGTCGAGCCCGGACTGCACGTCCTGGTCGAGGGAGACGTGGAACCGCACGTTGTCGGGCCAGTCCGAGGTGCAGTGCGCGGCGGTCAGAAAGGTGTCCGCGTCGACCATGGTGCCGGAGCAGACCCAGTCGGCCCGGTCGGGGGTCGCGGGGTCGCCGTCGTCGTCCCAGGTGGCCACGAGCGCGCCGACCTCGGTGCGTTCGGGGGCGGGTGTGGCGTTGTAGGAGTTCACGGCGGAGGACGGCAGCGCGGTGGCGAGCACGGTGGCGCAGGCCGCGGCGGTGACGGAGAAGGCGCGTACGGAGGTCAAGAGGAACCCTTCTGCGGGTGGGACGGGTCTTCTCCTGTGGGGGTGGCGCCAGTGAAAGGCCAGGGGGGCGGCCGCGACAAGAGCGCGCCCGCCCCTCCAGGGTTTTCCCTACGTCGGCCGGACCGCGCGGGTCAGTTCGCGCCGCGAATGAGTTCCTCGTCGCCCGGCTTCACATCGCGCAGGAGGCAGGTCAGCCGGGCCGTGCACACCCTTTTGTCGTTATCGTCCGTGATGATGATTTCGTACGTGGCGGTCGACCGGCCCCGGTGCACCGGCGTGGCCACGCCCGTGACCAGCCCGGAGCGCGCCCCTCGGTGGTGGGTGCAGTTCAGGTCGACGCCCACGGCGATCTTGGAGCTGCCGCCGTGCAGCATCGACCCGATCGAGCCGAGGGTCTCGGCCAGTACCGCGGAGGCCCCGCCGTGCAGCAGCCCGTAGGGCTGGGTGTTGCCCTCCACCGGCATCGTGCCGACGACCCGGTCCGCCGACGCCTCGGAGATCTGGACGCCCATCCGGTTCCCCAGGTGGCCCGCGGAGAACAGGGCCAGGAGGTCCACGCCGAGCGCGGCGTACTCGTCGATGACCTCTTGCGGGAACTTCACATGCTGCTGCTCACCCATCGGGCCCGGCTCCGTTCGTCCTCGTCACTCGGCTGCCTGTATCACTGAGCGAACGCTCAGTCGGTCGCCGATTGTTCCAGACGCACCACTACGGACTTGCTGGCCGGGGTGTTGCTGGTGTCCGCCGTGGCGTCCAGCGGCACCAGCACGTTGGTCTCCGGGTAGTACGCGGCGGCGCAGCCCCGGGCCGTCGGGTAGTGCACCACGCGGAAACCGGGTGCCCGGCGCTCCACGCCGTCCTTCCACTCGCCGACCAGGTCGACGTACGCACCGTCCGCCAGCTTCAGGGCCCGGGCGTCCTCGGGGTGCACCAGCACGACCCGGCGGCCGTTGCGGATGCCCCGGTAGCGGTCGTCGAGGCCGTAGATCGTGGTGTTGTACTGGTCGTGCGAGCGCAGCGTCTGCAGCAGCAGGCGGCCCTCGGGCAGCTCCGGGTACTCCACGGGCGCGGCGGTGAAGTTGGCTTTGCCGGTGGCCGTGGGGAAGCGGCGCTCGTCGCGCGGTGCGTGGGGGAGGGCGAAGCCGCCGGGGCGGGCCACGCGCGCGTTGAAGTCCTCGAAGCCCGGGATCACGCGCGCGATACGGTCCCGGATCGTCGCGTAGTCCTTCTCGAACTCCTCCCAC
>NZ_JBEXSH010000262.1:0-10242 GCF_040613555.1 Streptomyces sp. NPDC006265 | reverse complement strand
CGCCTCCACCTCGTGCCGCTGGTCGGCGTGGAGCACGCCGAGGGCGTACGCCGTGGCCGGGGCGATGCGCGGGGTACGGGCCGCCTGGGCCGCCGGCGAGGCGGATCAGGGTGGCGGCGCCGCGCGGGTCTCCGACGGCGGCCAGCCCCCGGGCCACGGCGAGACGTACGGCGGCGGCCGGATCACCGGCGGCGGCCGCCAGCGCGTCCAGTGCGTCCAGGGAGACGAGCCCCAGCACGGTCTCGCAGCGCACGGCCTCGTCCGGATCGGTCAGCAGGGCGGTCAACTCGTCGACCGTGCACAGCCGGTGACGCCACAAAGCGACCACCGCGGCGCTCCGGACGTCGGGGTCCCGGTGTCCGCACGCCTCGCGCAGCGACCGTGTGAAACGTTCGCCGGGCACCAGCACCTCCCGCAGCTCGCCGAGCAGTTCGATGGCGGCCCGGCGGACGGTTGGATCCGAGTCCAGCAGGGCCGCGGCGAAGACCGCCGACGGCTCCTCCCAGGATTCCGCCGCCTCACTGAGCACGGTCAGCGCGGTGCGGCGCACATCGGGGTCGGCGTCGGTGAGGAACTCCGCCAGCTCCTCGGTGGTCGGGACCTCCTCGGCGAGTTCGAGGAGCGCCAGGATGCGGTGGGGGCCGCCCTGCGCGGGCGTAGCGCTGGTCATCCCCACACCGCCGCCAGGTCGGCACCGGTCGGGGCGGGCACGTCCGGCACCCCGTCCGGTCGGGTGAAGCCGGGCACCGGCACGATGTACGGCGCCACCGGCCGGGTCAGCGTCTCCATCTCGCCCGTCTCCCCCGCGCCCGCCGCTCGGCTCTTGCGCAGGTTCAGATGCCGGAACCAGTTCGCGTCGTCCTGCTCGGGCCAGTCGGCACGCTGGTGGTACAGGCCCCAGCGGCTTTCCGTACGGGCCAGTGAGGCGCGCGCGGCCATCTCGGCGCAGTCCCGGATGAAGGTGACCTCGGCGCAGCGCATCAGCTCGTGCGGAGTGCGGGCTCCCATGGCGGCGATCTCGCGGTTCATCCGCCCGAACGCCTCCAGACCGAGGGTCAGGTAGCGCTCGGTCTTGGGCGGCTGGAGGTAGTCGTTGACGAACCGGCGCAGCTTGTACTCCACCTGCGGCTGGGGCGGTCCGTCCGGGTTTGACAGCGGCCGGTAGATCAGTTCGTGCGCCGCCGTGATCTGGTCCTCGGGCAGCGCGGGGTGGCCGGCGGAGGCGGCGAAGCCGCTGGCGTGTTCGCCGGCGATGTCCCCGTAGACGAAGGCGCCGATCATGTAGTTGTGCGGTACGCAGGCCATGTCCCCGGCGGCGTACAGGCCCGGCACCGTGGTGGCGGCGTGCTCGTCGACCCAGACACCCGAGGCGGAGTGGCCGCTGCACAGTCCGATCTCCGAGACGTGCATCTCGATGTCGCGGGTGCGGTAGTCGTGGCCGCGGCCTTCGTGGAAGGTGCCGCGGGTGGGCCGCTCGGTGGTGTGCAGGATGCCCTCGATCTGGTTGATCGTGGCGTCCGGCAGATGGCTGAGCTTGAGGTAGATGGGGCCGCGGGCGCTGTCCAGTTCGCGCTTGACCTCGGCCATCATCTGGCCGGACCAGTAGTCGCAGTCGACGAAGCGGTTGCCGTCGGCGTTGACCGTGTAGCCCCCGAAGGGGTTGGCGACGTAGGCGCACGCCGGCCCGTTGTAGTCCTTGATGAGCGGGTTGATCTGGAAGCACTCGATACCGGACAGTTCCGCGCCCGCATGGTACGCCATCGCGTAGCCGTCACCGGCGTTGGTGGGGTTCTCGTAGGTGCCGTACAGATAGCCGCTGGCCGGAAGGCCCAGGCGTCCGCAGGCCCCGGCGGCCAGGATCACCGCGCCGGCCGAGATCGTGACGAACTCCCCGGACCGGGTGTCGAATCCCACGGCGCCGACCGCCCGGCCGTCCACGGTGAGCACCCGCACCGGCATGATCCGGTTCTCGATGGTGACCCGGGAGCGCACGTGGCGGGCGCGCAGCGTGCGGTACAGGACCTTCTTGACGTCGCGGCCCTCCGGCATCGGCAGCACATAGCTGCCCGAGCGGTGCACCTTGCGCACGGCGTACTCGTTGTGTTCGTCCTTCTCGAACTTGACGCCGTAGCCCTCCAGGCGCTGCACCATGCCGAAGCCGCGGGTGGCGGTCTCGTAGATGGTGCGCTGGTTGACGATGCCGTCGTTGGCGAGGGTGATGTCCGCGACGTAGTCCTCGGGGGTCGCCTTGCCCGGAACGACGGCGTTGTTCACCCCGTCCATGCCCATGGCCAGGGCACCGGAGTGACGGACGTGTGCTTTCTCCAGCAGGAGGACGTCCGCGCCGTTCGCTGCCGCGGTGAGGGCCGCCATGGTACCGGCGGTGCCCCCGCCGACGATGAGAACGTCGCAGGTGAACTCGCGGCGTTGAGACTGGGGTGGGATCTGCACGGAGGTCAGCCCCTTTCGGTGGAAGGGTGGTTCAGCAGCGGGTCGGGGGTGCGGTGGAGCCAGCCGGCCAGGGACATCCGGTCGCCGCGGAATCGGACGAATTCGAGATCGATCGGCCGGCCCGCGTTGGTGTAGGTCAGCCGTTCGAGGAACAGCAGGGGAAAGCCGTCCGCCACGCGCAGCAGGTCGGCGACGGTACGGTCCGCGGCGATCGCCTCTATGGACAAGGCGGCGGCGCCCAGGGGGAGTCCCAGTTCGCCTTCGAGCAGCCCGAAGACGTCGTGCCGCGCCAGGTCCATCTCCAGCAGGGGCCGGCCGATGTCCGCGGGAAGGTAACTGGCGTCCAGCGACAGGGGCTCACCGTCGAGCAGCCGCACCCGCTCCAGGGCGACCACTTCGGTGCCGGGGGCAAGTTCAAGGCGCTCGGCGACGGTGGGTGTGGCGGGCACGGTGTCCGCCAGCAGCACCTGGTTGACCACACGTTCGCAGCCGGTGTCGAAGCTCTCCGCGAGCCCGCGCAGCCGGTCCAGGCCCTGTACGGCCTTTCCCGACACGACGAACGTTCCGACCCCCGGGATCCGGTCGACCAGGCCCTCGATGCGCAACAGCGCGAGGACGTCCCTAACGACGTTGCGGCTGGCCCCCAGTTCCGCGGCCAGCTCCGCCTCGGAGGGCAACGGCCGGGTTCCGTATACGCCCGTCAGGATGCGGGCGCGCAGCACGTCCCGAATGCGCCGTACCGGTGCGACACGGCTACCTGAACCTCTGCCACCTGCGGCGATCGCTGTCATGGCCGGAATGTTGCGGATGACGTGTTACGCCGACCGGTTGCCGCAATTACGCATCGGTTACGCCAAGCTCATCTCTGCCCGAACCCTCCTGACCTGGGAGAACGGGCGTGAGTGAGCCGTTACCGCCAGGGCTGCGGGCTCCGGGAGGGCTTGCGGGCGCCCGGCGGGCAGGGGTTTTGGCGCGGCAAACGCCACGGTCGCTGCCCGGCAACGGTCACGCATACCTCAGTCCACGGGCGCGACGGTGGCCGTCGCTCGCGCGGTCGTCCGTCCTTTGCCGCTACCTGCGGGAAATCAGAGTCAGCAGGGTGGCCGCCGGCCCCACCGGGGGCGTCTCCCGCAGCCAGACGGCCCGGAACCGCCGTCGCAGCAGGGCGGGTTCCTCCAGCGGCACGCTGATCAGCCGACGGTCTTCGAGTTCGGCGGATACGGCGAGACGGCTCAGCACCGCGGGTGCGTAACCCGTGGACACGGCCGACTTGATCGCAGTGGTGGAACCCAGTTCCGCCGCGGGCGGCGCGGGTTCCTCGCGGCTCGCCGGCTGAGCGGGGACACGTCCGGCGGCACTGGCCGAGACCGTGGCGGGAGGGGTCCGATCCGAAGACACAGGAGGAGCGGGAGTGTCGAGTACATGCGGGGACAGCGCCGTTCCCGCCGAACGGTGAAGGATTTCCCAGACGGCGTCGCGCGTGCCCGAGCCCTGTTCGCGCACGATCAAGGGCGTGGCCGCCAGTGTCCGCAGCGGCAGCGGCTGTCTGCGTCTGGCCCACGGGTGCCCCGGCGCGACGACCACGACCAGTTCGTCTTCAGCGATGGTGCGGCTGCGGAGTCCGTCTGGCGCGTGCGGGCCCTCGACGAAACCGAGGTCGGCCTCACGGCCGCGCACCATGTCGGCGACCTGCGAGGAATTGCCGACCCGCAGGGCGACCTTGACCCCGGGGAGCCTGGTGCGCAGGGCCATCAGCCACCCCGGCACCCGGTGATCCGCGATGGTCATCGACGCGGCGATCCGCAGTCGGCCCTGCTGATCCGCGTGGAGTGCCGCGACACCACTGACCAGCGCCCGGGCCGCGTCGAGCACCGGCAGCGCCCAGTCCACGACGGCGATCCCGGCCGGGGTGAGGCGTGACCCGGTGGGGCCGCGTTCGAGCAGTACCAGCCGCAACTGCCGTTCCAGCGCTGTGATGCGCATGCTCGCCGCCGGCTGGCTCATCCCGTGCCGCGCGGCGGCCCGGCCGAGGCTGCCGGTCTGGGCGACGGAGACCAGCAGGTCCAGCACTTTCAGTTCCGGTGTCCCCGGCGGAAGGCCCATCAGCACTGCTTATGACCTCCTCTGAAACGCAGTTCTACCGGAGACCGGCGGGACCCGGCGATCGTGCAGGTGCAGATCGCCATTGAGCTGCAGGAAGGGAGACGTCATGGAATCGTCCCATGCCCTGCCGGTCAAGCCGCTGCCACGCGTGCTCGCCGGTACGAGGCGCGCCGGGCGCGCCACGGGTGCCGTACTGCCAGGACTTGCGGTGGCGGTGGCGGTGGCGCTGCCGGCCGCCTGGCTGGGCCGTCTCGTCCCGACCGTGGGCGGCCCGGTGTTCGGGATCGTGGTGGGTGCTCTTGCCGGAGCCCTGCTGAGACGGATGGCCCCTTACGGAACGGCCGAGCGTCTGCACCCCGGGTTCGCGGTCGTGGGCCGACAGGTCCTGCAGGCGTCCATCATCGTGCTCGGGACCGGACTCTCGCTGAGTGACGTGTTGCGCGTCGGGGTGGGGTCACTGCCGGTCATGCTGGGCACGCTGGCCGTGGCGCTGCTCGGTGCCTGGGCCGTCGGCGGACTGCTGGGTGTCCACCCGGAGACCAGGCTGCTCACCGGAGTCGGCACGGGCGTCTGCGGAGCCTCGGCGATCGCCGCGGTGACCGCCGCCGTCGGCGCCGCCGAGGCCCGTGTCGCCTATGCCCTCGGCACCATCTTCACCTTCAACATCGCCGCCGTTGTCCTGTTTCCCCCGCTGGGCCACCTTCTCGGTATGTCGCAGGAGGCGTTCGGGCTGTGGAGCGGCACCGCGATCAACGACACGTCCTCGGTCGTCGCCACCTCCTACAGCTACGGAACCGAGGCCGGGCAGTACGCGGTGGTGGTCAAACTGACCCGGAGTCTCATGATCGTGCCGATCTGTGTGGCCCTGGTGCTCTGGCGGTCCTTCAGTCGGCGAGCGCGGGACGCCCAGGGGGACGAGGGTGCGGGCAGGAGGATTTGGCGCGCGTTCCCCGTGTTCATCGTTGGATTCCTGCTCGCGTCAGCGGCCGCCACATATGGCGGCATCCCTGCCTCATGGGAGCCAACACTGCCCGTGATCAGCACATTTCTGATCACTCTGGCCCTGTCGGGGATCGGTCTGTCGCTGAAGTTCGCCAAGCTTCGCGAGGCGGGGCCGCGGCCACTCCTGCTGGGTGCGATCCTCTGGGCCGCCGTCGCCGCGACCGGCGTCGGTCTCCAGTCGATCACCGGGCGGCTCTGAGTGCGTTGTGGCAGAGGGAGTCCCTGTTCGATGCTCGGGTTCTAACGGTCCCCGCAACACCCAGACATTCTGGAGGTTGCGGGGACCGTGTCGTTGACGGGTGATGAGCGCGAGGCGTGCAGGGTTGAGTTCTTCGAGGCGCTGGAGCGGTTGGGGAACGTGACGGCGGCAGCTCGTGAGGTCGGGCTGAACCGGAACACGGCGTTCGGGTGGGCGCGTCGGGCAGGGATGCGGTCTCGGCGGCTGGACCGGCGCCACCCACGTCGGGACGAGTACAAGCAGCTGCGCGCGGCGGGGGTGTCCCGACGGAAGGCTGCCGAGCAGGTCGGGGTGCACGAACGCACCGCGAAGGACTGGGACTACGGAGTCCGGCGCACGAAGAACACCCGGACCTACCCGGACGGGCGGCACGTCGACTACAACACTGGCGTGACGACGCTCGTGGAACCCCAGTGCCCGCAGGTGGCTGCGGCACGGCTCGACCAGCAGATGCATCCGCGCTTTCTGACGCTGGCCGAGCGGGAAAAGATCGCCGACCTGCGGCGGGAGGGTGCCGGTTTCCGCGCGATCGGGCGGGCCCTGGGCCGCCCGGCCTCAACCGTCAAGCGGGAGGTCGATGCCCGCTCGGGCAACGGCGTCTACCGCGCCCATGCGGCGCACCGGGCATGGACGGCGTCCCGCCCACGACCGAAGACGAGCAAGCTCTCCCAGGCCGGGCCGCTGCGTGAGTTCGTGACCGACGGGCTGCGCCGGCGATGGTCTCCGGAGCAGATCTGCCACGCTCTGGCCAAGGAACATCCGGACGACCGGAGCATGCGAGTGAGCACGGAGACGATCTACCAGGCGCTGTATGTTCAGGCGCGCGGCGGCCTGAAACGGGAGGTCGCCGCAGCGCTGCGCACGGGACGCGCCCGCCGCAGGCCCCGTCGTCACCCGGACCATCGCACGGCCCGGTTCGTGGACGACATGGTGATGATCTCCGAGCGTCCGGCCGAGGTCGAAGACCGTGCCGTTCCCGGGCACTGGGAGGGCGACTTGATCGTGGGCACTCGCAGCGAGTCGGCGATCGTGACGCTGGTCGAACGCTCCACCCGCTACGTCATGCTGGGCCATCTGCCCGGCGGGCATACCGCCGAAGAAGTGCGCGACGTGCTCGTGGGCCTGGTCGAAACCCTGCCGGCGCATCTGCGCGGCTCGCTGACCTGGGACCAAGGCTGCGAGATGGCCGGGCACAAGCAGTTCTCCGTCGCGACCGGGGTCCCGGTCTACTTCTGCGACCCCCACTCGCCCTGGCAACGCGGCTCGAACGAGAACACCAACGGGCTGCTGCGCCAGTACTTCCCCAAAGGCACCGACCTGAGGGTCCACGGCCGGGAAGACCTTGAACACGTTGCTCAGGAGATCAACGGCCGACCACGCAAGACGCTCGACTGGGACACCCCAGCCGAGCGTCTGCGTGATCTACTGACAGCCACATAAACCATCAGGTGTTGCGAGGACTCCAAGAATCCGCCACGGGGAGGGGCCTCCTCATGGATGCGGCGACCGTCAGCCGGCGGTCCGCGCCCGTGCCGGTGTGCGTCCCGGCTGGCGCAGCAGCAGGGCGACCACCGCGGCGAGCATCGACACGCCCCCGGCGAGCGCGTACGCGCCGTTGTAGCCCCAGGCGGCGACCACCATCGAGCCCAGTCCACCGCCGAACAGGCCGCTGATCAGCTTGCCGCTGTAGACCAGCCCGTAGTTGGTGGCGTTGTAGTTCTCCCCGAAGTAGTCCGGAGTCAGCGCCGCGAACAGCGGGTAGAAGGCGCCGCCGCCGAAGCCGGACAGGAACGCGAAGAACAGGAACAGCCACTCGCTCTTCAGGTCGCCCGCCCAGATCACGCCGAACTGGGCGAGGCCCAGCACGACGATGACGAACACCAGAGTGGGCTTGCGGCCCCACCGGTCGGACAGCCAGCCCACCACGCCCCGGCCGACGCCGTTGACGACGGCCATCACGCCCATCGACGACGCCGCCACCAGCGGGCCGAAGCCCACGTCCTTGGCGAAGTCGACCTGGAACGAGATGCCGAAGATCGACACACCGGCGGTCATCACCACCGAGATCCACATCAGCGGCAGCATGCCCGTGCGGAGGGCCTCCTTCGGGGTGTACTGCCGTACCGCCGGCGGGTTCTTGGCGAGGCTCGCGGCGTTCTTCCGGTCGCCGGAGAAGGTCAGCGGGTCGATGTCCGCCGGCCACCAGTTCTTCGGCGGGTCCTTGAAGAAGAACGCGCAGGCGACGACCACGATCATCACGTAGCAGCCGATGAGGTCCAGGACCCGGTGGTAGTTCGCGGTGTCGAAGCCGTAGTTGAAGATGAAGATGAACGGCAGGGACCCGTACGCGAACCCTCCGTTGACGAACCCCGTGCGGGCGCCGCGCCGCTCCGGGAACCACTTGCCGACCATGTTGATGCAGGTGGCGTAGACGAGCCCGGCGCCGATCCCGCCGACCACGCCGAACCCGAGGATGGCCGACAGTACGTTGTCCAAGTGTGACAGGGCCAGGAACCCCAGCAGGCACATGCCCGACCCGATGTACATGGCCGAACGGGCCGGCAGATGGCCCTTCTCCCGCAGCCAGCCCGCCGGGAAGGCGATACCGGCCTGGAAGAACACCCAGACGCTGAGGATCCAGAAGGTGTTGCTCTGCGTCCAGCCGTGCGCGTGGGACAGGGTGTCCTCCGCGGAGCCGTAGGCGTACTCGAAGACGCTGATGGCCATCATGGCGATCCACGGCAGATACACCATGATCTTGCGGGAGTGGCCGAGGATGTCCCGGTCGGTCTCGCCGAGGCGGTAGACGCGGCCGTGGGGATCGGTCACCTCGCGGTAGGGACGGTGTGCGGCGTCGGAGGGTAAGTCGGAGGGTAAGGGGGACGTGCTGGCTTCGTACGGATCTGCCGTCATGTCAGGCTGTGTCCTCGCCGAGCGGTTGCGGGTTGGGGGAGATACGGCCCGTCTTCCTGTCGCGTCCCGGCGGGGTGAGGAACACCGCCGCGCAGCCGGCGAAGAGGGAGATGGAGCCGGCCAGGATGAAGGCACCGGAGTGCCCCCAGGCACCGACGACCACGGCGCCCATGCCGGCGCCCAGACCGGAGACGAGCTTGGCGCTGTAGACCATGCCGTAGTTGGACGCGTTGTTGTTCTCACCGAAGTAGTCGGCGGTGAGTGCGGCGAACATCGGGAAGATGGCGCCGCCGCCGAAGCCGGAGATCGCGGAGAAGATCAGGAACAGCGTGAGGTTCTTGCTCTCGGCCGACCAGAGGATGCCGTACTGGGCGAGGCCCAGGATGAGGCAGACGACGAGGAGGCACCGCTTGCGGCCGTAGAGGTCGGAGAGCCAGCCGATGACGCCGCGGCCGGTGCCGTTGACGACCGCCTTCAGAGACATGGCGGTGGCCACGATCCCGCCGGCGAATCCGGCCTCCTCGCCGATCTCCACCTGGAAGGCGATACCGAAGATGTTCACGCCGGACGTACACGCCAGGCAGAACCACATCAGGGCGACCCGGCCGGTCTTCCACGCCTCCTTGGGGGAGTACTGGCGTACCGCCGGCGGGTTCATCCGCAGCGAGCGGGCCGCGCGCGGGTCGTCCGGCGGGTTCAGCGGGTCGATGGAGGAGGGCCACCAGTTCTTCGGCGGGTCCTTGAAGAAGTAGCCGGAGCACGCGACCATTCCGGCCAGGAGCACACCCACCGAGACCAGCACCCAGCGGAAGTTGGTGAGGTCCATGTAGCCGTTGAAGAGGAAGACGAAGGGCACCGAGCCGTAGGCGAAACCGCCGTTGACGAATCCGGTCTTGCCGCCCTTGCGCTCCGGATACCACTTGCCGACCATGTTGACGCAGGTGGCGTACACCATGCCCGCGCCCATGCCACTGAACATGCTGAAGCCGATGTAGGCGAAGACGACGTGCGGCGCGAAGGCGAGGGACAGGTAGCCCAGCAGCGTGCCCGTCGCGCCGAGCATCATGGCCCAGCGGGCCGGCAGTTTCCCGCTCTCACGCAGTTTGCCCGCGGGGAAGGCCACCGCCGCCTGGAAGAAGACCCAGACGGTCATCATCCAGAAGATGTGCATGCTGTTCCAGCTGTGCGCCGTGTGCAGGGTGTCCTCGGCCGACGCGAACGCGTACTCGGCGGAGGAGATGCCCATCATGCCGATCCAGGGCAGGATCACCATCCACTTGCGCTTGCGCCCCATGATGTCGATGTCGGTCTCACCGAGGCGGTAGACGCGGCCGTTCGCGTCGGTGACCTCCCGGTAGGGAACCGTTGTGGGCAGATCGGTCGTTGTCATGTCGTGTCGCACCCCTTGCGTCGAAAGATCTGGCCAGCGCCCCCTGTCCCATGCCTTTCGTGCGCGTGCGGGTTCCGGGGCCGGCCGACGCGCACCGTCGGCCCGCCCCCCCGCACTCACCTCAAGTACCGCCCCCCCGCCGTCC
>NZ_JBEXSH010000261.1:0-10255 GCF_040613555.1 Streptomyces sp. NPDC006265 | reverse complement strand
GCCGGCTCATGCCCTCCGGGGTCAGCGAGCCGAACAGGCGGAGCCGGGAGATGCCGCCGTCCGGGAAGATGTCCACGCGCGCGTGCGTACCGACGGCCGGGGCCGGGAGGACGAAGCGGTGGTTGGTGTCGGGCTGGAGACGGGTGCGGGGCAGGATCTCCTGCCAGTCGCCGTCCTCGCCGTCCTTGACCGAGACCGAGGCCCAGCCGGCGCTGTTGCCCTTGAGGTAGGCGGTGTCGATCTCCAGGGCGCGGACCTGGGCCTGGGCGGCCAGCCGGTAGCGGATCCAGTCGTGGCCCTGGTCGCGGCGGCGGCGGGTCTCCCAGCCGTCGTCCATCTTGCGGGAGCGGCCCGGCTGGATGGTGTTGGAGGCCGGCGAGTAGAAGAGGTTGGAGGCGTCCTCGGCCCGGCCGCCGTTCTCCAGGGCGACGACGTCGAAGGTGCCCAGCGCCTCCAGCCATGCGGGGTCGGGGACGACCTCACCGTGGACGCGCAGGCGGGCGATGCCGCCGTCGGGGTGCTGGTTGACCCTGAGGTGCGTGAAGCTCTGCTCGGCGGCGACGGCGAAACCGTTCGCCGCGTGACCGCCGACCGCGGTGCGCGGGACCAGGGTCGTCCACTTCACGTCGTCCCCTAGAAGCTCCTGCGGCGACGGTGAGCCGGGGACGCAGGCGCCCTCGACGGACACGGCCTGCGGGTAGTTGCCGCGGAAGTGGGCGGTGTCGACGACGATCCCGCGGATCACGCCCGGGGCGCCGAGGCGGACCAGCGCCCAGTCGTGGTCCTCGGCGGTCGGCCAGGGGTGCTCGGCGGAGGTACCCCGGCGGCGGCGGGTCTCCCAGCCGTCCATGATCTTGCCCTTGTGGCCGAAGTGCTCGGGGTCGAACTCGGCGGGCTCGGGCACCAGCAGATTCTCGCGCTGGGCGAAGAACTCGTCGTTGGCGGCGATGACACCGGCTCCGAGGCGTCGGTCGGCGAGGTCGGCGTACTGGGTGAAGGGGAAGTCGGCGGTGCGGTAGTCCGCGTACGGGTCGCCGCCTCCGTAGGGGTTCGCGTCGCCGGTGAAGCTGGGAATCGCCGTCACGGTGATCAGATCTGCCTTTCGAAGTCCGGTATGGGATTCAGTGGGTCCGGGTGAGGAGCCGCCCCTTCGGTTCGGTGAACGCGCCGTCCGCGACGATGCGCTGCCCGCGCAGCCAGGTCGACTTCACGACGCCGTGCAGGGTCCTGCCCGCGTACGCCGTGACGTGGTTGCGGTGCTGGAGGGCCACGGGGTCGACGATGAAGGTCTCGTCGGGGGCGAGGACGGCGAAGTCGGCGTCACGGCCCACCGCGATGGCGCCCTTGCGGTCGTCGAGCCCGACCAGTTCGGAGGTGCGCGCCGACATCCAGCGCACCACGTCCTCCAGGCCGTGCCCGCGGCTACGGGCCTCCGTCCACACCGCGGCCAGGCTCAGCTGGAGTCCGGAGATGCCGCCCCAGGCCGTCGCGAAGTCGTCGGTCTTCAGGTCTGCCGTGGACGGGGAGTGGTCGGTGACGATGCAGTCGATGGTGCCGTCGGCGAGGGCCTGCCAGAGCAGGTCCTGGTTGGCGGCCTCCCGGATGGGCGGGCAGCACTTGAACTCGCTGGCGCCGTCGGGGACTTCCTCGGCGGTCAGGGTCAGGTAGTGGGGGCAGGTCTCCACGGTGATGCGGACGCCCTCCGCCCGCGCGTCGGCGATCATCGGCAGGGCGTCGCTGGAGGACAGGTGCAGCACGTGCACGCGCGTGCCGAGAGCCTTCGCCTCGCGGATGAGCTGGGCGACGGCGGTGTCCTCGGCGTCCCGGGGGCGGGAGGCGAGGAAGTCGGCGTACTTCGGGCCCGGCTGCTGCGGGGCGGAGGCGAGCAGGTGAGGATCCTCCGCGTGCACGATGAGCAGGCCGTCGAAGGCGGCGATCTCGGCCATGGTGCGGGCGAGGGGGTCCCGCTCCAGATGGGGGAACTCGTCCACGCCGGACGGCGACAGGAACGCCTTGAAACCGAAGACGCCGGCCTCGTGCAGCGGACGGAGCTCCTTGATGTTGTCGGGCAGGGCGCCGCCCCAGAACCCGACGTCGATGTGCGCCTTGTCGGCGGCGACCTGCTGCTTGGTCCGCAGATGCGGGACGGTCGTGGTCGGCGGGAGGGAGTTGAGGGGCATGTCGACGAGGGTCGTGATGCCACCGGCGGCCGCGGCGCGGGTGGCGGTCCAAAAGCCCTCCCACTCGGTGCGGCCGGGGTCGTTGACGTGCACGTGCGTGTCGACCAGGCCGGGCAGCAGGACGTGGTCGCCCAGGTCCTCCAGGCGAGCGCCCTCGGGTACGGGCGCGTCGTGCGGGAGAACGGCGGTGATCGTGCCGCCCGTCACCGCGACGGACGCGGCGCGCGTCCCTTCGGGAGTGATGACTCGCGTCGAGCGCAGCACCAGTTCAGCGTCGGACACCCGAACCCCCTTACTTCCGCGTAACGGAATTCAACTTTCTGTTGAAGGAGTCTTCACTCCCTCTCCCGCGACGTCAAGGGCACACTTGACTGCGGCGCCCTTCGGTGAAACTCCTGGACGTTTCCACAAAGCGGAATTAAACTTCCAGCACGCAGAACGTAGCTATGTACAAGCGGGGAGTCAACCGACCGCCGGGTAGGCTTCTGCCCTTCCCGCCCGCCCCGAAAGGAACGCCGTGCCGACGTCCAGCGCCAGCACCACCGACTCCGCCCGGTCCTCCGCCAACGGCGGCGTCCAGTCCCTGGAGCGCGCCTTCGACCTGCTCGAACGGATGGCGGACGCGGGTGGCGAGGTCGGCCTGAGCGAGCTGTCCGCGAGCAGCGGGCTGCCCCTGCCGACCATCCACCGCCTGATGCGCACGCTGGTGGCCTGCGGGTACGTACGCCAGCAGCCCAACCGACGGTACGCGCTCGGCCCGCGCCTGATCCGCCTCGGCGAGTCGGCCTCCCGGCTGCTGGGCACCTGGGCACGGCCGTATCTGGCGCGGCTCGTCGAGGAGACCGGCGAGACGGCGAACATGGCACTGCTGGACGGGGACGAGATCGTCTACGTGGCGCAGGTGCCGTCGAAGCACTCGATGCGCATGTTCACGGAGGTCGGCCGGCGGGTGCTGCCGCACTCCACGGGCGTGGGCAAGGCCCTGCTCGCCGGTTTCCCGCCGGAGGAGGTGCGGGCCCTGCTCTCCCGTACGGGCATGCCCGCCGCGACGGAGAAGACGATCACGACGGCCGACGGTTTCCTCGCGGCCCTGGAGGACGTGCGCCGGCAGGGCTACGCCATCGACGACAACGAGCAAGAGATCGGGGTCCGCTGCCTCGCGGTGCCGGTGCCCGACTCCCCCACCGCCGCGGCCATCTCCATCTCCGGTCCCGCCGGCCGGGTCACCGAGGCGGCGACGGACCAGATCGTGCCGGTGCTCCAGCAGGTCGCCGGGGAACTGTCCGAGGCGCTCGCCAGCCAGAGCCCGGCGTAACGGCGGCGGGCCGCAGGGCGCCGCGCCGACCCCGGGCCCGAACTAGTGCCGCGACAGGCAACGTTCGCCCCGTCACGACGCCCGGCACGCTCCCCCACGCTCTCGACTCCGCTCGAGCAGGGGGTACCCCCCCACTCGCCGCACCGGCCGAAACCCCGAGTACGTCCAGTACGAGGGCTTCCGGCCGCCACGCCGAGAGCACGCACCGGACACCGCGGGCACCGCACAGGACCTTCGAAACACCCCCTAGCCCTGCCCCCGCACCGACCCCCCGAAGAGGTCGACCGCCCGCCGGACCTCCGTGAGTTCCGCGGACAGGGCGCTCACCGAGCCGATCGCGCCCGCGATCAGCAGGAGGGAGCGGCGCAGACAGGGGGTCTCTGGGATGCCGTCTGCGGCCATGGCCGCCAGCGCGGCCAGTTCCTCCTCGGCGATGATCCGGTCGGCGAACTCGCCGGGATGGGCGGCCAGTCGGCGGCGCAACCGGGACACGGCGGAGCGCAGCTCCGTCACGCGCGGGTCCTCGTCGCCGCCGGTCACAGACCCCTGCCGCTTCTGCTCCACGCTCCGCAACACAGTCCTCCCCCTCGCACCTCGTCGTGCGCATGTCCTTCCGACGCGAAGTCCCCCACACCGGACAGCGGTCGGGTGCCCGGCCGGTCGGTGCGGGCGACAGTAAACGACGCGGACCACCGGGCGCCAGCCCATTGCGTCATCGACTTGTTTCGCTGAGTGACTTTCTGGCCCGAGGCGCACGCCCGTGCGACGCGCGCCCCGCGCCGCCGCACCCCTGTACGGGGCGTGCGGTATGCAGGAGTCATGACGACACGGGAGACGACGGGCGGGGCACGAGCGGTTGCGGGACTGCTGCTCGCGGCCGGTGGCGGACGGCGACTCGGCGGGCGGCCCAAGGCGCTGCTCCCCCACCGCGGACGGCCTCTGGTGGAGCACGCGGTGCGGGTGCTGCGGGAGGGCGGCTGCGCGACCGTCCACGTGGTCCTGGGCGCACAGGCCGACGACGTGCGCGCGCGGGCCTCACTGTCGGGCTGCGTGCTCGTCGACAACCCCGACTGGGAGCAGGGGATGGGGAGTTCCCTGTGCGCCGGGCTCGACTCGCTCACCTGCACGGGCGCGCGGGCCGCCCTCGTGTCACTCGTCGACCAGCCCGGCATCGGCCCCGAGGCAGCGGCCCGGGTCCTCGCGGCGTACGAGGGCGAGGAGTCGCTCGCCTCCGCCGCGTACGACGGTGTGCGTGGCCATCCGGTGCTGTTCGGTGCCGCCCACTGGGCGGGCATCGCCGCGACTGCGACCGGGGACCGGGGGGCACGCGCCTATCTGAAGGAGCACCGGCCGGCCATCACCCTGGTCGAGTGCGGGGACGTGGCCCGGCCCTACGACATCGACACCGAAGCCGATCTGGCCCACCTGGAGTGAGCGGGGTGGCACGGAGCGCCACCTTGCCTCGACCCGGAGAATCTCGACATCAACAGATGATTGAACTTCCACCATGAGGAAACTAGTATCCACTGTTCAGAAGCGCCCGGCCGTTCCCCGGGCGCAGATCGCCGTATCCGGGAAGACTGGCACCCGGTGCCAAGCACGCCGGCTCGTCTTCACAGCTCGCTGAAGGAAGTGACCGTTCATGTCCGCTCCAGCGCCGTCCCCGCTGGCCATCGTCGACGCCGAACCCCTGCCCCGGCACGAGGAGGTCCTCACCGAAGCGGCGCTCGCCTTCGTGACCGAGCTGCACCGGCGGTTCACGCCCCGGCGTGACGAACTCCTCTCCCGCCGCGCCGAGCGCCGCGCCGAGATCGCCCGCACCTCCACCCTCGGCTTCCTCCCGGAGACGGCCGCGATCCGCGCCGACGACTCCTGGACGGTCGCCCCGGCCCCGGACGCCCTGAACGACCGCCGGGTCGAGATCACCGGTCCCACCGACCGCAAGATGACCATCAACGCCCTCAACTCGGGCGCCAGGGTGTGGCTCGCGGACTTCGAGGACGCCTCCGCACCCACCTGGGAGAACGTGATCCTCGGTCAGGTCAACCTGAGCGACGCCTACACCCGGAACATCGACTTCACCGACGAGAGGTCCGGCAAGTCGTACGCGCTGAAGGCGAACGAGGAGCTGGCGACGGTCGTCATGCGCCCGCGCGGCTGGCACCTGAACGAGCGTCACCTCGTCGACGCCGACGGCACCCCGGTGCCCGGCGCGCTCGTCGACTTCGGCCTGTACTTCTTCCACAACGCCCAGCGCCTGCTGGACCTGGGCAAGGGCCCGTACTTCTACCTCCCGAAGACGGAGTCCCACCTGGAGGCCCGCCTCTGGAACGAGGTGTTCGTCTTCGCGCAGGAGTACTGCGGCATCCCGCAGGGCACGGTCCGCGCGACCGTCCTCATCGAGACGATCACCGCCGCGTACGAGATGGAGGAGATCCTCTACGAGCTGCGCGACCACGCCTCCGGTCTGAACGCGGGCCGCTGGGACTACCTGTTCTCCATCGTCAAGAACTTCCGTGACGGCGGCGCCAAGTTCGTCCTGCCGGACCGCAACGCGGTGACGATGACGGCCCCGTTCATGCGTGCGTACACCGAACTCCTCGTCCGTACCTGCCACAAGCGCGGCGCCCACGCCATCGGCGGCATGGCGGCTTTCATCCCGTCGCGCCGGGACGCCGAGGTCAACAAGGTGGCGTTCGAGAAGGTCCGCGCCGACAAGGACCGCGAGGCGGGCGACGGCTTCGACGGCTCCTGGGTCGCCCACCCCGACCTCGTGCCGATCGCCATGGAGTCCTTCGACAAGGTCCTCGGCGACAAGCCCAACCAGAAGGACCGCCTGCGCGAGGACGTCGTCGTCGAGGCGGCCGACCTGATCGCCGTGGACTCGCTCGACGCCAAGCCGACGTACGCGGGTCTGGTCAACGCCGTGCAGGTGGGCATCCGTTACATCGAGGCGTGGCTGCGCGGCCTCGGCGCGGTCGCCATCTTCAACCTGATGGAGGACGCGGCCACCGCCGAGATCTCCCGCTCCCAGATCTGGCAGTGGATCAACGCGGAGGTCGTCCTCGACAACGGCGAGCAGGTCACCGCCGAGCTGGCCCGCAAGGTCGCCGCCGAGGAACTCGCGAACATCCGGGCCGAGATCGGCGACGAGGCCTTCGCGGCCGGGAACTGGCAGCAGGCGCACGACCTGCTGCTGACGGTCTCGCTCGACGAGGACTACGCCGACTTCCTGACACTCCCGGCGTACGAGCAGCTCAAGGGCTGACCGGCCGAGCCGGACGTCAGCGTTCCGAGTGGCCCAGGGACCTGTCCGGGGCCACTCGGTCGCGTACGGCCTTCTTCACGGCCGTCGGCTCCGGGAAGCCCTGCTCGCGCCGGTCCCAGACGACCTCGTCGCCGACGCGGACGATGAACACCCCGCCGGTGCCGGGCTTGAGGGCCAGTTCCGTCAGTTCCGCCTCGAAGGTCGTGAGCAGTTCCTGCGCCAGCCAGGCCGCTCGGGGCAGCCAGCGGCACTGGGTGCAGTACTCGATCTCAACCCGTGCCGAGGCGCCCGGGGCGTCCTCCGACAGTTCGATCTCGACCCGCTGAACATCCGTCATCCGAGGTGCACCGACCAATCCTGCTCGGCCGCGGGCTTGCCGTGCAGGTCGGGCACCTGCTTGAGCCACGCGGGGCGTCCTTGCTGGTTCTTCGCCGCCCGGAGGGCCTCCTCGGCGGCGAGTTCCTCCCGGGTGGGGAAGCCCGTGGGCAGCCAGTCCCCGGAGGCCTGCACGCGCGCGTGCAGGTACGTCACGTACGCCGCGCGCACCTCGTCCGCGCCGGCGAAGCCCGGCTCGTCCGCGAGCCAGGCGTCCGGGACCTCCGCGAGGATCCGCCGCAGCAACTCCTCGGTGACCCGGGGCGCCAGCTCGGCGTCGGCGGCCCGGACGTCGGGCCCGTAATGGCCGAGGGCGTGGTGCCGGAAGTCGTAGGCCTTGCGGGGGTCGGTGGCGTCCCAGCGGTGGTGGAAGACCAGGGCGGCGCCGTGGTCGATCAGCCACAGGCGCGGTGGTGCGACGCCGAGGGTGGGCCAGAGCATCAGGTTGGAGCTGTGCACCGTACGGTCGACGTTCACGGTCAGCGCGTCGAGCCAGACGATCCGCCCCGCCTCCAGGGGATCGACGGGGAAGACCCGGGCGATCTCCGGGGTGAAGTCCCGGGCGCCCGGCAGGTGGTCCATGCCGAGGTTCACGCCCGCGCTGGCCTCGTGCAGGTCCCGTACCTCCTGGTGGGATTCGTGGTCCGCGATCGCCGGGTCGAAATGCACCAGGACCAGCTCGGGGAAGCGCAGCCCGAGGGCGCGGGCCAGTTCCCCCACGATCACCTCGGCGACGAGCGCCTTGCGGCCCTGCGCGGAGCCGGTGAACTTCACGACGTAGGTGCCGAGGTCGTCCGCCTCGACGACTCCGGGGACGGAGCCGCCCGTCCGCAGTGGTTCGATATAGCGGGTCGCGGCGACTTTCCTCAGCATGTTCTCAGGTCACCCACCTCATAGACCTTGCAATCCATAGCCGACCTCGGAGGTACCCAACAGCGGGAATGGCCCGTCATCAGCCCTGGGGAGAATGGGGGGAGATGGAACCGGCATGCAGAACTCCCTCCCTCCCCAGCAGTCCGTCAATGGCCGTCCGCCCTTTGCTTCCGGCCTCCGGCATGAAGTGAGCATAGTAACCGAGGGTGATCGCCGGGGAGGAGCGCCCGAGCCGCCGCGCCACGGTCACCACGGGCTCTTCCGCCTCCAGCGCGCCGGCCTGATGGCCGCGGTGGTCGGCACGCCGCACTTCCTGCACCTGCTGGTCCGCAGCCTGAGGGCGACATGAGGCCCTGAAAGGGCATAAATGCCCAAAGTGCCCCAAAAGCCCCTGTTGTATGGATGCACACAACAGGAGCGAGGGAGCATGGCCAAGGGCATCACGGACTCGGGCCCGCCCCCGCGGGCGAGCCTGAAGCCCGACGCGATCGGGTTCGTCGACGCGCTGGTCATCGGCCTCAACGCGACCTCCCCCGCGTACTCCGTGGCGGCGGTCATCGGACCGATCGTGGCGCTGGTGGGCATCTACGCCCCCGGGGTGATGCTCGCGTCGTTCGTGCCCATGCTGCTGATCGCGTCGGCGTTCTACTACCTCAACAAGGTCGACCAGGACTGCGGCACGACCTTCTCCTGGGTCACCCGCGCCATGGGGCCGTGGGCGGGCTGGCTCGGCGGCTGGGCCATCACGATGACGGGCGTCCTGGTCGTCGGGTCGCTCGCGGACGTCGCCGTGACGTTCTTCCTGCTCGCCGTCGGCCTGGACGGCTGGGCCGACAACGACGTGGTGCGCCAGGTGCTGACGGTGCTGCTCATCCTGGTGATGACGGCCGTGTGCGTGATCGGCACCGAGATCTCGGCCAAGGTGCAGAACGTCCTCATCCTGGCCCAGGTCGCCTGCCTGCTCGCCTTCGCCGTGGTGGCGCTCTACCGCGTCTACGCCGACACCGGCACCCTGGACGCCATCGACCCGAAGTTCAACTGGCTCGACCCCTTCGGAGCCGGCGGTGCGTCACTGACCGCGTCCCTGCTGCTGGGCGTGTTCATCTACTGGGGGTGGGAGTCGGCGGTCAACCTCACCGAGGAGGTCGAGGACCCGGCGACCGCCCCCGGCAAGGCGGCCGTCTGGTCGACGGTGCTGCTGCTGGTGACCTACGTCGCGGTCGCCTTCGCGGTCGTGGCCTACGCGGGGACGGACTACCTCGCCGAGAACGCGGCGGAGGAGGAGTTCATCTTCGCCCTGCTCGCCGAGGAGGCCATGGGCGACTGGGACTGGGTCGTCCTGCTGGCGGTCTCCACGTCGGCCCTCGCCTCCACCCAGACGACGATCATCCCGGCGTCGCGCACGGGCCTGTCCATGGCACGCCGGCATGCCCTGCCCGCGCACTTCGGCCGCATCCACCCGCGGTTCCGCACCCCCGACGTGAGCACCTGGTGGGTCGCGGGCATCGCGATCGCCTGGTACCTCGTCCTCTACCACGTCAGCGAGAACGCCCTCTTCGACTCCCTCACCGCCCTGTCCCTGCTGATCGCCTTCTACTACGCGCTCACGGGCCTGGCCTGCGCGGTGTACTACCGCCGTCAACTGACCCGCAGTGCCCGCAACTTCTTCCTGATCGGCCTCGGCCCGCTGGTCGGTGCGGGGCTGCTGGCCTGGCTGCTGGTGGAATCCGTGGCGGACATGTCCGACCCCGAGAACTCCTACAGCGGAATCTCGTGGTTCGGGCTCGGTCCGCCGCTCGTCATCGGCGTCGGCATCGTCGTGGCGGGCGTGGTCCTCATGGTCGTGTGGCGGCTGATGGCGCCCGCCTTCTGGTCGGAACACCCGAGCGTGGTCGACCCGGCCCTCGTCGACGGCAAGGGGTCCTGAAGATGTCGGAGGTCCTCGGATACGACGGGTCCCCGGGCGCCCTGCAGGCCCTGCGCGTGGCCATCGAGGTGGCGACCGCCTACGACGAGCCCCTGGTGATCGTCTACGGTGTCGCCGCCCCCGGCGTCACGGGCGAGGAGTACAGCGCTCACCACGAGGCCGTCCGCGAGGCCGGCAGCACCGCGCTCGGTCATGCGGTCCGGGTGGCCGAGGAGTCCGGTGTCCGGACGTCCGTGGAGCTCATCGACGAGCGGCCCGCGCAGGCGCTGATCGAGGCGGCGGCCCGTCATGGCGCCCGGGTCATCGTGGTGGGCACC
>NZ_JBEXSH010000260.1:0-10257 GCF_040613555.1 Streptomyces sp. NPDC006265 | reverse complement strand
ATCCTGCACTCCGACGAGGCGGGCGGGCTGCTGCTGCCCGGCCCCGAGCTGCGCGCCTGGCGGTTCGTCACCGAGGAGGAGGCCGCCGACCTGCTGCCCCCGGTGCGCTACGAGCGGCTGCGCTGGGCCCTGCGGGCACGCGAACGCGGAGCCGCGCTCTATCTCGAGGCCGGAGTGCCGGTCGGCTGACTCCGGGCCCGCCCTTTACCCGGCACGGGGAGTTCCGAGGGAAAAGCAAAAGGAAACGACGCCCGGGGCACGGCCAATTGCTGCCCAAGGGATCTCCCTCGAACATTCACGCGGTGGGTAATCGCATTCCCCGCTCTCGTCAACACTTTTCCATGTCCGCAAACAATCCCTTTTCTCGCCCCTGTGCGGCTTGACCGGACTCGCACGCCATTGCGAAAGTCCGCAGAGTCTCACGGCGGAAGCAATGGCCGCCACCCAATTTCCTTGCCCCAGGGGCAGATCCGGGATGTCCGTACGATGACCACGCAACACCAGCCGCTCGATTCCGGCGGCGGCACCGCGCTGCTGACCGAGCCGTCGACGCAGGACTCCAGACCCGGCGGCACGGTTGTCGCCGGCCGCTCACCGGCCCGGATGGCCTGGCGGCGGATCAGGAGGGACAAGGTCACCACGGCCGCCCTGGTGGCCACCCTCCTGTTCATCGCGATCGCCCTCCTCGCGCCGGTACTCACCGCGGTGACCGGCTGGGGACCGATCACCCCCGACAACAAGGCGGTCAACCCGGACACGGGCAATTTCCCCTACGGATCGCTGGGCGGCATCAGCGCCACGCACCTGCTAGGCGTCGAACCGGGCACCGGCTACGACCTGTTCGCCCGCATCGTCTACGGCCTGCGCACCTCCCTCTACGTGGGATTCGCCTCGGCCGTACTGTCCACCGCGGTCGGAGTCGTGGCCGGACTCGCCGCCGGATACTTCGGCGGCTGGGTCGACTCCCTGCTGTCCCGGATCATGGACGTGATGCTGGCGTTCCCCCAGCTGCTGTTCATCATCGCGCTCACCCCGGTGATCCAGAACGCGCTCCAGACCAACACCCACGGCGGCACCGACGAGAACCTCCGACTGCTCGTCCTGGTCCTCAACATCGCGGTCTTCGCCTGGGCGTACACCGCCCGCCTGGTGCGCGGGCAGGTACTGTCCCTGCGTGAGCGGGAGTTCGTCGACGCCGCGCGGCTGATGAGCGCCGGCCGCCGGCACATCCTCTTCCGGCAACTGCTTCCCAACCTGTGGGCGCCGATTCTGATCTCCTTCGCGCTCGCCGTGCCGCAGAACATCACCACCGAGGCGGCGCTGTCGTACCTGGGCGTCGGTGTCATCCCGCCCAACCCCGACTGGGGCGCCCTGCTCTCGGACGCCTCCCAGTTCTTCCTCCAGGACCCGATGTACCTCTTCGTGCCCGGTGTCCTGCTCCTCGTGCTGGTCCTGGCGCTCAACCTCCTGGGGGACGGCGTCCGGGACGCCCTGGACCCCCGCGCCCGGCGCGGCTGACCCAAGCCACCCCCCGAGTATCGGCGCGACGGCCCCACGCACGGCCGCCGAGCCCGTAGCAAGAAACGGAGTTTCCTCAATGACGCGCAGCACGCGCAGCACGCGCAGATCGCGCACGGTCGCTCTCACGGCCTCAGCCGTGATGATCGCCCTGGGGGCCACCGCATGCGGAGGGTCCTCCGGCAACAGCGGCAGCGGAGCCCCCGGCAAGGGCGGCACCCTGACCATCCTCGACAAGGCGGACTTCGACCACCTCGACCCGCAACGCGTCTACACGACCGAGGGTTCGAGCATGGACGAGGAGATCGTCCGCACCCTCACCGGCTGGGACGAGACGGGCTCGACCCCGAAGCTGGTCGGCGACCTCGCGACCGACACCGGAACGCAGTCCAAGGACGCCAAGGTCTGGACGTTCCACCTGCGGCACGGAGTCAAGTACCAGGACGGCACGGAGGTCACCGCGCCGGACGTGAAGTACGGCGTGGAGCGGTTCTTCTCCTCCGACATCAACGGCGGCCCGCCCTACGCGGCCCAGTGGCTCGTCGGCGGCTCCGGCTACAAGGGCCCCTACAAGGGCAAGGAGCTCGCCTCCATTCAGACGCCGGACAAGTACACGATCGTCTTCCACCTGAACCAGCCGGTGGCGGACTTCAACGAGACCACCGCGATGCCCGGCTGGTCCGCCGTGCCCAAGGCCCATGACACCGGCTCGACGTACGACACCAAGGTCTGGTCCGACGGCCCGTACATGATCAAGTCGTACACCAAGAACAAGGAACTGGTCCTCACCAGAAATACCCACTGGTCGCAGGCGACGGACCCGATCCGGCAGCAGAACGTCGACGAGATGAACGTCCGGTTCGGCCAGGACGAGTCGGCCATCGATCAGCAGATCAAGGCCGACGCGGGCACCGCCCAGACGTCGATCCAGCAGTGGCCGATCGCGGGCTCGGATTTGGCCCAGCTGGCCAACGACCCCTCGCTGAAGAGCCGCTACTACAAGATCCCCGCCCCCGGTATCAACTACCTGGCCATCAACACCACCCGGGTGAGGAACCTGAAGGTCCGTCAGGCGATCGAGTACGCCGTCGACAAGACGACGGTCCGTGGTGCCTTCGGCGGCTCCGCCTACGGGGACTACGCCACCACCATGCTGAGCCCCGGCATCGGCGGCTACAAGAAGTTCAACCTGTACAGCGCCAACCCGGCGGGCAACCTGGCCAAAGCCAAGGAGTTGATGAAGCAGGCGGGCAACCCGAAGCCGACGATGTCGATCGCGGTGGAGAACACCCCCACCCATGAGCACTTCGCCGACGCGGTGAAGAACGCGCTGGAGCGCATCGGGATCCACGTCAACATCTCCCCGATCGACGCGTCGAGCTACTTCAGCACCATCAACAACACGAAGAACCAGTACGACCTGACCTGGGGCGACTGGATCGCCGACTGGCCGAACGCCTCCACCGTGCTGCCCACCCTCTTCGACGGTCGGCTCATCAAGAAGAATCCGCAGGCCAACCAGGACCTGTCCTACCTGAACGACCCGAAGGTCAACGCGCTCATCGACAAGGCCGCCGAGATGACGGACGTCAAGCAGCGGAACGCCGCCTACGGGCAGATGGACCAGCAGATCCTCAAGGACGCCGCCGTGGTCCCGCTGATGTACATGAACTTCGGCGACATGTCCGGCTCCAAGGTCGGAGGGGTCATCCCCGACACGATCCTGGCCGAGCCGAGCCTGGTTCACGTCTACGTCAAGCACTGACGCCTCTCCACCAGACCCCGCCGGCGGCCCCGGCCGCCGGCGGGTATCCCACTCACGTCAGGTCCCGGCACCCCATGTTTCGTTACCTCATCAGACGCCTGCTGGCAGCGGCCCTGATCATGCTGGTGATCACCACGATCACCTTCTTCATCTTCTTCGCGCTGCCGTCCGACCCCGCACTCCTGGCCTGCGGAAAGACCTGCTCGCCCTCGCGCCTGGCGGAGATCAAGCACTCGCTGGGCCTGGACCAGAGCTACCTGACCCAGTACTGGGAGTTCCTCAAGGGACTGTTCGTCGGCCGTGACTTCGGCGACCAGAGCGTGCGCATCCACTGCGGCGCGCCCTGTCTCGGCGTCTCCTTCCAGACCGACACCCCCGTCCTGGCCACCCTGCTGTCGGACTTCCCGGCGGACCTCTCCCTCGGTCTCGGTGCCGCGGTGGCCTTCCTGGTCCTGGGCGTCGGCCTCGGCACCGTCGCCGCCGTACGCCGGGGCAGGGCCGCCGACAAGGCAGCGGTCGGAGTCGCCCTGTTCGGCGTGTCGGTGCAGATCTACTTCATCGGTCTGCTGCTGCTCTACCTCTTCGTCGACAAGTTCCAGATCCTGCCGACCTCCGGCTACACGCCGATCACCGATGACCCGGCCGGCTGGTTCCAGGGGCTGGTCCTGCCGTGGACCACCCTGGTCATCGTCTACCTCGCGATGTACACCCGGCTCACCCGCTCCTCCATGCTGGAGGTCTTCGCCGAGGACTACATGCGCACCGCCCGCGCCAAAGGCCTGCCGGCCGCCACCGTCGTCCTCAAGCACGGACTGCGGGCCGCCATCACCCCCATCATCACCATCTTCGGCATGGACGTCGGCTCCCTGATCGGCGGCTCCGCGGTCATCACCGAGTCGGTGTTCGGCATCAACGGCATCGGCAAACTCGCGGTCGACTCCGTCCAGAACTCCGACCTGCCGGTCATCCTCGGCACCACGCTCTTCGCCGCGACGTTCGTCGTCATCGCCAACGTCGTCGTCGACCTGGTGTACGGCCTCGTCGACCCGCGCGTGCGCCTCGCCTGAGCCCTTCTTCGTCCTTAGGAACACCCGTGTCCGTTCAGACCTCACCGCAGCCCGCGGACGTCGCACCGACGCCCGCACCCTTCCTCGACGTACGCGACCTTCGGGTGCACTTCCCGACCGAGGACGGCCTCGTCAAGTCGGTCGACGGCGTCTCCTTCACCCTGGAGAAGGGCAGGACCCTCGGCATCGTCGGCGAGTCCGGCTCCGGCAAGTCGGTGACCTCACTGGCCCTGCTCGGACTGCACAAGGGCACCCGCGCCCGGGTCTCCGGCGAGATCTGGCTGGAGGGCCGGGAACTCGTCGCCCTGCCCGAGGCCGGGATGCGCGCCCTGCGCGGCCGCACGGTCTCCATGATCTTCCAGGACCCGCTCTCCGCGCTGCACCCCTTCTTCACCGTCGGCTCGCAGATCGCCGAGGCCTACCGGGTGCACCACAAGGTCTCCAAGAAGGAGGCCGGGGATCGCGCGGTGGAGATGCTGAAGCGGGTCGGCATCCCGCAGCCCGAGCGCCGGGTCGGGGACTACCCGCACCAGTTCTCCGGCGGCATGCGTCAGCGCGCCGTGATCGCCATGTCCCTGGTGTGCGACCCGGCCCTGCTCATCGCCGACGAGCCCACCACCGCCCTGGACGTCACCGTCCAGGCGCAGATCCTGGACCTGATCCGCGACCTCCAGGAGGAGTTCGGCTCCGCCGTCGTCATCATCACGCACGACCTCGGCGTGGTCTCCGACGTCGCCGATGACATCCTGGTGATGTACGGCGGCCGCCGCATCGAGTACGGCACCACCCGCGACGTGCTCAAGCAGCCCCAGCACCCCTACAGCTGGGGCCTGTTGCAGTCGATGCCGCACCTCAGCGGCGACGTCGGCGAACGGCTCGACCCGATCCCCGGCACCCCGCCGAGCCTGATCAACCTGCCGGACGGCTGCTCCTTCCACCCCCGCTGTGCCTACAAGGGCTGGGAGCCCCAGGGCCGTTGCACGGCGGAGCGGCCCGAGCTGCGCCTCGTCTCCGGCAGCGAACGGCACCTCGCCGCATGCCATCTCAGCGACGAAGCCAAGCAGGAGATCCGCGTCGGGGCCGGTCCGGACGACCGGGGCACCGCAGCCGCACGGGCCGCACAGTGACGGCGGCGGACGAAAGGGACCATGCCGTGAGCATCACCGAGCCCCTCACCGGGCAGAACACCGACCGCCCCGCCGGCGAGAACCTCCTGGAGGTGCGCGATCTGCAAAAGCACTTCCCCATCCGACAGGGCATCCTCTTCCAGCGGCAGATCGGGGCCGTCCGGGCCGTCGACGGCATCGACTTCTCGGTGGGGCCGGCCGAGTCGCTGGGCCTGGTCGGCGAGTCCGGCTGCGGCAAGTCGACCACGGGCCGCCTGATCACCCGGCTGCTCGAACCCACCGGCGGCTCCGTCGTCTTCGACGGCGAGGACATCACGCACCGGTCACCCGGGCGGATGCGGGAGGCCCGCCGCAACCTCCAGATGATCTTCCAGGACCCGTACTCCTCGCTGAACCCCCGGCACACCGTCGGCACCATCATCGAGACGCCGATGCGGCTCAACGGCATCAACCCGCCCCATGGCCACAAGAAGCGCGCCCGGGAACTCCTGGAGACGGTCGGGCTCAACCCCGAGCACTACAACCGCTACCCGAACGAGTTCTCCGGCGGTCAGCGCCAGCGCATCGGCATCGCCCGCGCCCTCGCCCTGCGGCCCAAGCTGATCGTGGCCGACGAACCCGTCTCCGCGCTGGACGTCTCCATCCAGGCGCAGGTCGTCAACCTGCTCCAGGACCTCCAGCGGGAGTTCGGCATCGCCTTCGTGTTCATCGCCCACGACCTCGCCGTCGTACGGCACTTCTCCGAACGGGTCGCCGTGATGTACCTCGGCAAGATCGTCGAGGTCGCCGAGCGGGAGTCGCTGTACACCGGGCCCCGGCACCCCTACACGCACGCGCTGCTGTCCGCCGTGCCCGAGGCCGACCCGGACGTCCTCGACCGGCGCGAACGCATCCGGCTCGCCGGCGATGTGCCCTCTCCGATCGACCCGCCCTCCGGCTGCCGCTTCCGCACCCGCTGCTGGAAGGCACAGGAGAAGTGCGCCCTGGAGGAGCCGCGACTGGTACGTGTCGAGGGCAGCCCCTCGGGCCATCTGACCGCCTGCCACTTCCCCGAGGAACCGTCCGTCACCGCCCGCGAGGAGGACATCGTCCTGGACCCGGCCTAGCGCTGTGACCGGGAAGGTTCGCCGAGTTCGTGGCCGCGGTGGTCGGATGGGTGGTGGCTTCCATTCCAGAGGGGCGGCGTCAGCGTTCGCTGACTTAAGACGGTGGGCGCGGCAGGTTCCCGCATCTTTCGTCGCACTGAGCCCCTCTGTCTTCGCAGGCTTCTTACGGTGGGCCGGGTTCATTCGCCCGCCTCACTATTCCTGGCGGGTCGCGCCGTGGAGGTGCCGACCCGCCAGGACCAAGAGCTGATCGGTCTACCGGGAACGCACAACGGCCTTCAAGACCTCGTGGACGGTCCTGGCGGGGTGGCCGAGGGGGGCTTCCGGCGTGGGGTCGGTGAGGTTGAACTCGCCATTGCGCGATGCGGCGAACATCGTCAAGGAGAAGTCGGCAGCTGGCCGCGGTATCCCGCCGGCGACTGCGATGTCTTCGCCGAACATGTGGCCGGCAAGCAGACCACCGGCAGCGGCCGCTCCCCGTCCTCGAACACCGGCGGCGGGCCCGGGACGTCCCCGCGCACAAAGGGCGCGTCGAGCCGGTGGACCAGCACCTCGGCGCCGCTCAGCGCGGCGAAATCGCCCGCCCCGCCCGCGTGGTCCTCGTGGAAGTGGGTGAGCACGATCCGCCGTACGTCCCGGGGATGCCGGCCGAGGGCGGACACCGCCTCGGCGATCGCGGCACCGGAACCGGCCGGGCCGGCGTCGGCCAGGGTGAGTTCGCCGCCGTCGGGCCAGAGATAGGCCTGGCCGACCGGGAAGCGCAGCAGGTGCAGGCGGGGGGACAGTTCGATGACGTCCATGGGACGACCCCAGGGAAGGCCCCCTTCCGAGGACGAGGGCCTTCTGCTGCGGGCAGAGCGGTCAGCTCGCCGCGTAGGTGCGCAGGAACAGCGCCTCCGCCACCGACAGCCGCTCCAGCTCCTCGGGGGACACGCTCTCGTTCACCGCGTGGATCTGGGCCTCCGGCTCACTCAGCCCGATGAGCAGGATCTCCGCACGCGGATAGAGCGCGGCCAGCGTGTTGCACAGCGGGATCGACCCGCCCTGCCCCGCGTACTGCATCTCCTGCCCCGGATAGGCGACCGCCATCGCGGCCGCCATGGCCTGGTACGCCGGGCTGGTGGTGTCGGCGCGGAACGGCTGGCCCTCGCCGATCTGCTCGGTGCTCACCCGGGCACCCCACGGCGTGTGCGCCTCCAGGTGCGCCTGGAGCAGCTTGGTCGCCGCGCCCGCGTCCACACCCGGCGGCACCCGCAGGTTGATCAGCGCACGGGCGCTCGCCTGCACCGACGGGGTGGCGCCGACCACCGGCGGGCAGTCGATGCCGATGACCGTGACGGCCGGCCGCGCCCAGATGCGGTCCGCGACCGTCCCGGACCCGATCAGTTCGACGCCGTCCAGCACCTTGGCGTCCCGGCGGAACTGCTCCTCCCCGTACTGGAGTCCCTCCCAGCCCGCGTCACCGGAGAGCCCCTCGACGGTCGTCGAGCCGTCCTCGGCGCGCAGCGAGTCCAGCACGCGGATCAGCGCGGCCAGCGCGTCGGGAGCGGCACCGCCGAACTGGCCCGAGTGGAGGTTGCCCGCGAGCGTGTCGACCTGGACGCGCACCATGGTCATGCCGCGCAGGGTGGAGGTGACGGTCGGCAGGCCGACCCGGAAGTTGCCCGCGTCGCCGATCACGATCGTGTCCGCCGCCAGCAGGCCGGGGTGTTCCTCGGCGTACCGCTCCAGGCCGCCCGTGCCCATCTCCTCGGAGCCCTCGGCGATCACCTTCACATGGACGGGCACGCCGCCGTTCGCCTTCAGCGCACGCAGCGCCAGCAGATGCATGATCAGGCCGCCCTTGCAGTCGGCGGCCCCGCGCCCGTACCAGCGGCCGTCCCACTCGGTCAGCTCGAAGGGCGGGGTCGTCCAGGCGGCCTCGTCCAGCGGCGGCTGCACGTCGTAGTGGGCGTAGAGCAGGACGGTCTTCGCGCCCTTGGGGCCGGGCAGACAGCCGTAGACCGACTGTGTGCCGTCGGGGGTGTCGAGCAGAGCCACGTCCTCGAAACCCTCGGCGGCGAGCGCGTCCGCGACCCAGCGGGCGGCGCCCTCGCTCTCGCTCCTGGGGAACTGGTCGAAGTCCGCCACCGACTGGAAGGCCACCAGTTCGGTGAGCTCCTCCTTCGCCCTGGGCATCAGCGAGGCGACGGTCTCGGCGACCGGATTCGACGACATGGGCACGCTCCTCGTGGGTGCGACGTTGTACGGATGCGTACCTCTCGGTACGCGGTGATCGTGTGGTGTGGGCACGGCCCCGTGTAAGGGGCACCCACGCTGCCGATCCTCCCACAGCGGCCTGCGGTGACCGCCGCCGTAGGATGCGGGAGACAGCGGCAGGCGGCTTGATCGGGAGCAGTAGACCATCGTGAGCAGCGAGAACTCTTCGGCGGACGACGCGCGGCAGGTGTGGGACGTCGTCGTGGTGGGCGCGGGACCCGCGGGCGCTTCGGCCGCGTACGCGGCGGCAGTGGCCGGCAGACGCGTGCTGTTGCTGGAGAAGGCCGAGCTGCCGCGGTACAAGACCTGCGGAGGCGGCATCATCGGCCCGTCGCGCGACGCCCTGCCGCCCGGCTTCGAGCTGCCGCTCAGGGACCGGGTGCACGCGGTGACCTTCTCGAACAACGGCCGCTTCACGCGCACGCGCCGCTCCAAGCAGATGCTCTTCGGGCTGATCAACCGGCCCGAGTTCGACCAGCAGCTCGTCGAGCAGGCGCAGAAGGCGGGCGCCGAGCTGCGCACGGGTGTCACGGTCCAGCGGGTCGAGCAGCACGGCTCGACGGTGCCGGACCGGCGCACCGTCGCCGTGGTCCTGCAGGGCGGCGAGGTCGTGCTCGCCCGGGCCGTGGTCGGGGCGGACGGCAGTGCCAGCCGCATAGGGGCGCACGTCGGGGTCAAGCTCGCCCAGGTGGACCTCGGCCTGGAGGCGGAGATCCCGGTGCCGGAGACCGTCGCGGAGGACTGGAAGGGGCGGGTGCTCATCGACTGGGGGCCGATGCCCGGCAGTTACGGCTGGGTCTTCCCCAAGGGCGGCACCCTGACGGTCGGGGTGATCTCGGCCCGTGGCGAAGGCGCCGCCACCAAGCGGTACTTGGAGGAGTTCATCGGCCGGCTCGGCCTCGCCGGCTTCGAACCGAGCATCTCCTCCGGGCACTTGACCCGCTGCCGCGCCGACGACTCCCCGCTCTCCCGCGGGCGGGTGCTGGTGTGCGGTGACGCCGCGGGGCTGCTGGAGCCGTGGACCCGCGAGGGCATCTCGTTCGCGCTGCGGTCCGGCCGGCTGGCGGGGGAGTGGGCGGTGCGGATCGCCGAGGCGCACGACGCCGTGGACACGCGCCGGCAGGCTCTCAACTACGCGTTCGCGGTCAAGGCCGGGCTCGGGGTGGAGATGAGCGTCGGCAAGCGGCTGCTCGCGGCGTTCGAGCGCCGTCCCGGGCTGTTCCACGCGGCGCTGACGGGCTTCCGCCCCGCGTGGAGGGCGTTCAGGGAGATCACGCAGGGCTCGACGTCGCTGGGCGAGATCGTGCGCACGTATCCCCTCGCCCAGCGTGCCCAGGCCGCGATGGACCGCCGTCCCGCCGCGGACGCGGAGGTCAGCTCGTCCGAGTGATCACGAAGACGGGGTGGTCCGGGGC
>NZ_JBEXSH010000259.1:0-10282 GCF_040613555.1 Streptomyces sp. NPDC006265 | reverse complement strand
CGGAGGTCCTGCGCGGCGCAGGCCCCGTCGAAGACCGTCCGCAGACCGGTGCCCGGGGGCATGCACACGATCGGATGGGCCGCGACGTCCCGCAGCGCGATCCGCCGCCGCGACGCCAGGGGGTGCCCCTCGGGAACCACCACGACGAGCCGCTCGCTGATGATCGTCAGCGCCTCGAGCCCCTCGGGGGCGGCGGCCGTGCCGACGAGGGCCACATCGACGGTGCCGAGGCGTACCGCCTCCACGAGCCGGTCGGAGTTGTCCTCCAGCAGGGAGATCTCCACCCCTGGATGGGTCCGGTGGAACGCGGAGAGGGCGTCGAACAGGGGCGTGACGGTGCAGCCGATGACCATGCCGACCACGAGCCGCCCCCGGATCAGCCCGGTCACCTCACCCACCGCCTGCCCGACCGCCGCGGCCGCGGCGAGCGCCGCCCGGGCATGGTCGAGCGCCGCCCTGCCCGCTGCGGTGAGGGTCGCGGTGCGCGCCGACCGGTCGAACAGCTCGGCCCCGAGCTCCCGCTCAAACCGGCGGATCTGCGCGCTGACTCCGGACTGGCTGATGTGCACCCGCTCGGCGGCCCGCGTGAAGTTCCGCTCCTCGGCGACCGCGACGAAGTACTCCAGCTGCCTCAGTTCCATGACTGTCAATTCTAGCTTCGATCACATCCATCTGTTGGACTTCTGATCGTCGCCCGCCGAGGCTGGAGGCACCGCACCGAGACATCCCGACGCCAGGAGGACCCCGTGCCGGAGTACGAGAAGGCCATGCGCCCCGAGGACATCACCCGCCTGTTCGTCGAGCGCTCCAACGCCGGTGACGCGGCCGGGGTCGCCGCGCTCTACGAGGAGGACGCGGTCCTGGCCTACCCGCCCGGCCGGCGCACGGTGGGCCGCGAAGCGATCCGCACCCTCTGGGAGAAGGTCCTGGCCGGCCGCCCCCGCTTCGAGCCGGAACACCCCCTGCCGACCCTGGTCCACGGCGACATCGCTCTCACCTCCACCCCGCCGAAGGACGGCACGGGGGCGCGGGCGCAGGTGGTGCGGAGGCAGGCGGACGGGAGCTGGTTGCGGATACTGGATCAGCCGGAGTTCCTACCGGCCGCACCCTGAGACCGCCTCAGCGGTGGTCCGGAGAAGGCCGGGACACGGCGAACCAGCCCGGCCTCACATCGGTCAACAGGCCGGGCAGCTGCTCGAGTGCCGACCGCAGGGCGTCCGCCGAGGGGGCGGCGGACGAAGGCAGGCTCCGGGCGTACCGGCCCAGGCGCCAGAGGTCGAAGATCGCCGTTCCGTCGGCGGTGAAGTCCACGTCGATGACGACTCCGTCCGGGCTCGTCAGCCGGCATCCCGCGCCGTGGACCGCGTAGCCGTACCCACCCGCCTCGCCCTTGCGACTGATCGCGCCGGACCGAGTCAGCGCAAGCAGGTCCGCCGGTCCCTCCAGTGACGGCACGGCCTGCCTGAGCGCGGCGTCGGCGGCACCGAGCGCGCGGACGAAACCGAGCACGGTCTCCCGTGCCGAAGTGCCCTGGTGTTCAGGGTCGTCTCCCCGGCCCGCCGAGCCCTTCATTCCGGCCTGCGCGCCGTACTCGCCCGCCGCACCAACCGCGTGGGCACCAGCGTCGTCCCGTGTTCCGCCCCGTCCTCCCGCATCTTGCTGAGCACCCCCTCCACACACAGCCGCCCCACCTCCGCGAAGTCCTGGTGGATCGTGGTGAGGGGCGGGAGGAAGGACGCCGACTCCGGGATGTCGTCGAAGCCGATCACGCTGACGTCGTCGGGGACGCGGCGGCCGCGTTCGTGGAGGGCGCGGAGCAGGCCGAGGGCCATCTGGTCGTTGGCCGTGAACACCGCCGTGCAGTCGGGGTCGTCGGCGAGCAGGAGGCCCGCCCGGTAGCCGGATTCGGCCGACCAGTCGCCGCGGACCAGGGGTGGCGTCACCCGGCCCGCGGCTCTCAGGGTGTCGCGCCAGGCGTTGGTGCGGCGCTGGGCGGCGAAGGAGCCCTCCGGGCCGGCCAGGTGCCACACCGTCTCGTGGCCGAGGTCCAGCAGGTGCCGTACGGCGTCACGGGCGCCGCCCGCCTGGTCGGTGTCGACGACGGTGTAGCGGTCGCCGGCGTCGGAATCGGCCACCACGACCTGCACGCCGGGCGGCAGGGAGACCGTCACCGCGTCGAGCAGGTGGATCTCCATGATGACGATGACGGCGTCCACGGCGAGCTCGCCCAGCCGGGAGAAGGCGCCGTTCACCTCGTCCTGGGTGGGGACGGCCACCGGTAGCAGGGTGACGGCGTACCCGTGCTCGGCGGCGGACGTGGCGATGGCCTCCAGGGTGCGGATGTTGCCCATGGTGGACAGGGAGAAGGTGATCACGCCGAGGGTGCGGAACTCGCCCCGGCGCAGCGCCCGGGCCGCGCTGTTGGGGCGGTAGCCCAGCTCCCGCATGGCGGCCAGGACCTGCGCGCGGGTGTCCTCGGTGACGCCCGGGAAGCCGTTCGAGACGCGGGAGACGGTCTGGGACGAGACCCCGGCGAGCTGCGCGACGTCCGCCATGGACGCGCCCTGGCGGGCCCGGGCCGCGCGCCTTCTCGTACGGCTCGCGCCCCCCGGCTGGCTCTCGCCGTCCACGGTGCCCACCTGCCCCTCGTGCCCCTCGCCGCGCACCCGGCGCAATTTTCGGTCCGGAACGAGTCCTTGACCCCTGAGATTCGGACAGTGTAGACATCCCGCCAGTGGATGTTTACGTAAACATTGCCTAGTCGAAATCGTACGAGAAGGCGCCGAATCCGCACCAGTCGCACCACGTAGGCCCCGATCTCCGCGTCCGCCGGGAGCCCTCGTCACCGCGCGGCACGCAGAAGAGCTGGAGTACTCGAGATGGCACACCGCACCCGCAAGAGAAGGCTCCTCGGGGCCATCGGCGTCACCTTGGCGACCGGAACCGTCCTGGCCACCGCCGCCCTGCCCGCCGCGCACGCCGAGACGGACGCCGCCGGTGCCGCCGCGGCCGGCGTCACCGTCCGGCCCGACCCGTCCTACTCGGGCGACAGGTTCGAGGGCTGGGGCACGAGCCTGGTCTGGTTCGCCAACGCCACCGGCGACTACCCGCCCGCGGTCCGCGAGAAGCTCTACAAGCTCCTCTTCGGCGACGACGGTCTGAACCTGAACATCGCCCGCTACAACATCGGCGGCGGCAACGCCCCCGACGTCAAGGACTACCTGCGGGCCGGCGGCGCGGTCGAGGGCTGGTGGAAGGCCCCGGCGGGCACCACCCGCGAGGACGTCGACTGGTGGAACGCGGACGACCCGGCGGACTGGAACAAGAACGCCGACGAGACTCAGCGCTGGTGGGTCGACCGCATCAAGAAGGACATCACCCACTGGGAGACCTTCAGCAACTCCCCGCCCTGGTTCATGACCGAGAGCGGCTACGTCTCCGGCAACTTCGACGCGGGCAAGGACCAGCTCAAGACCGACTCCGTCGACGACTTCGCCAAGTACCTGGTGGGCGCCACCGAGCGTCTGGAGAAGGCGCACGGCATCAAGGTCGACACGCTGGACCCGTTCAACGAGCCGAACACGAACTACTGGGGCACCAAGCTCGGTGCGGACGGCGAGCCGGTCGGCGGCCGCCAGGAGGGCGCCCACATCGGTCCCGAGCTCCAGCAGAAGGTGATCCGCGCCCTGGCCCCGGTCCTGGAGAAGTCCCGGTCGGGCGCGGAGATATCCGCGATGGACGAGACCAACCCCGGCACCTTCGCGACGAACTGGAACTCCTACCCGCAGGAGGTCCGCGACCTCGTCGGCCAGATGAACGTCCACACCTACGGCACCGGGCAGCGCACCACCGTCCGCGACCTGGCCAAGGCCGCCGACAAGCCGCTGTGGATGAGCGAGGTCGAGGGCGACTGGGGCGACGGTCAGAGCTTCACGGACATGCGGCCCGGCCTGGGCCTCGCCCAGCGCATGGTGGACGATCTGCGCGAACTGGAGCCCAAGGCCTGGGTGTTCTGGCAGCCGGTCGAGGACTACGACAACATGAAGCCGGGCGGCGAGTCCGCCAAGGGCGGCAACTGGGGTGAGATCCAGCTCCCGTTCAGCTGCACCTCGAAGGACACCCTGAAGTCCTGCCCGATCCACACCAACACCAAGTTCGACACGGCCCGCAACTTCACGCACTTCATCAAGCCCGGCGACCGGCTGATCAAGACGAACGACACGTCCAGCACCGCGGCGGTCTCCCGCAAGGGCCACGCGGCGACCGTCGTCCACGTCAACAGCGCCACCGAGGCGCGCGAGGTGACGCTCGACCTGTCGAAGTTCGGCCGGGTCTCCTCCCGTGCCACGGTCACCCCGGTGGTGACCAGCGCCGACGGAAAGCTGGAGAAGCAGAAGCCCGTCCGCGTCACCGGCAAGCGGGCCACCCTCGCGGTGCCCGCCCAGTCGGTGACGTCCTTCCTGGTCAAGGGCGTCTCGGGGGTTGCGAAGGACGCGGCCGAGTTGCGCAAGGGCCACACCTACCGCCTGACCGGCGTCCAGAGCGGCAAGGACCTCACCATCGCCGGCAACGGCACGGGCCTGGTCATCAAGACCCCGAACGCGACCGACCCCAGCGGGCAGCAGTGGCGGGTGGAGCAGATCCGCGGTGAGGACAACCGCAAGCGCTACCTCCTCACGGAGACCGGTGCGGACAAGCGCCTGGCCATCCGTGACGGCGCCCTGGTCGCCGAACCCGACGAGGGCCGCCGCGACGACGCCGCGCAGTGGATCGCGTCCTCGACCGGCGACGGCACGTGGACGCTGGTGAACGCCGCGACCGGGCAACTCCCGGATGTCGGCGGCCAGTCCACGAACGACGGCGCCTCCGTGGGCGTCTGGCAGCCGAACTCGGGATCCAACCAGCGGTGGAAGGTCACGGACGTGACGGGCAGCTGACCTTACGTCCAGCCCTCGACGCCCCCGAAACCGCTTCCCTGCCGGTCGCGGAACCGGGAGTGTCGTGCGTCACCCGGCCTCCGCGTGACCCTCCGGGTGAGTTTCCCCGACCGCCCGATCAGCCGGGAGTGTTCCCCGGCCCCCCGATCAGCCGGGAGTGTTCCCCGGCCCCCCGGCCATCCGCAACGCCCGCGTCACCGTCTCCGCGAACGACGGCCCCGCCGAGCGGTCGGACCGCAGGGCCCAGTCCTCCACGCCGATGCGCAACGCCGTGTTCAGAACGCCCGCCTCGACCCGGACGGCGAGGTCGGCGGCGGGCCGGCCCGTGCGGGAGGCGATCATCGCGGCAAACGCCGCCTCCGCGTCGTAGTGCGCTTCCAGCCACACCGCCCGCAGTCCTGGCTCGTCCCGGCACAGCCGCAGCCGGTCGCCGAGGGCCCGCAGGCGGGGGGTGGCGTCGTCGTCCTGCTGGAGGTTCAGGATCGCCTCGGCGAGGGAGCGGTGGTCGGCGGAGGAGTCCCCCAGCCGGTCCATCAGCAGATCGAGGCCCGTCGTGAGCAGGGGGCGTACGCACTCCTCCTTGGAGTGGAAGTAGCGCCACAGCGTACGCGTCGACACCCCGGACGCGGACGCGATGTCCTCAGCGGTGACCGCCGCCACGCCCTTGGCGGCGAAGAGCCGGACCGCCTCCTCGGCGATCTCCATCCGCGTCTCGGCGCGCCGCCGCTCCGCCGATCCGGCCCCCTTCGCCCACGGCGTCCCCGGCCTGGCCCCTCGCTTCGCCGGCCTCGCCGCAGCCCCGGACGGCTCCCTGCTCCTGTCGTCGAACGGGGAGGGCACGGTGCTGCGGCTGGCGCCGAATCCGTAGGGCCCGGGGGCCGGTTCAGCGGCGGCGGCCCCGGGACGGCCTGCTCCGCCGTGCGTTCGGGGCGGAACCCGTGCGCGCCGCGGGCTTCTCGGCGGGCGGCGGGGTGATGACGACGGGCACGCCCGACGGCTCCTGCGCCCCGGTGATGCGGTTCAGCTCGTCTTCGCCCGAGCGGACCCGGGTGATCTGCGGAGTGATGCCGGCGTCGACCATCAGCCGGGTCATCTCGCGCCGCTGGTGGGGCAGGACCAGCGTGACGACGGTGCCGGACTCGCCGGCGCGCGCGGTACGGCCGCCGCGGTGCAGATAGTCCTTGTGGTCGCCGGGCGGGTCCACGTTGACGACCAGGTCGAGGTTGTCGACGTGGATGCCGCGGGCGGCGACGTTGGTCGCCACCAGGACCGTGACCTGACCGTCCTTGAAACGGGACAGGGTCTTGGTCCGCTGCGACTGGGACTTGCCGCCGTGCAGGGCCATGGCGCGCACGCCGACGGCGAGCAGCTTCTTGGCCAGCCGGTCGGCGGCGTGCTTGGTGTCGAGGAACATGATCACGCGTCCGTCGCGGGCGGCGATCCGGGTCGTGGTGGCGTGCTTGTCGTCGTCCTCCACGTGCAGCAGGTGGTGCTCCATCGTGGTGACCGCGCCCGCGGAGGGGTCGACGGAGTGCACGACCGGGTCGTGCAGGTAGGTGCGGACCAGCCGGTCGACGTTGCGGTCCAGGGTGGCCGAGAAGAGCATCCGCTGACCGCCGGGGCGCACCTGGTCGAGCAGGGCGGTGACCTGCGGCATGAAGCCCATGTCGGTCATCTGGTCGGCCTCGTCGAGGACGGTGATGTCGACGTGGTCCAGGCGGCAGTCTCCTCGGTCTATGAGGTCCTTGAGCCGTCCGGGCGTGGCGACGACGACCTCGGCGCCGGTGCGCAGCGCGTTCGCCTGCCGGCCGATCGGCATGCCGCCGACCACCGTGGTGAGCCGCAGCCGCAGCGCGCGGGCGAACGGGGTGAGGGCGTCGGTGACCTGCTGGGCCAGTTCGCGGGTGGGGACGAGGACGAGGCCCAGGGGCTGCCGGGCCTCGGCCCGCCGTCCGTCGACGCGGGCCAGCAGGGCGAGCCCGAAGGCGAGCGTCTTGCCCGAGCCGGTGCGGCCGCGGCCCAGGACGTCCCGGCCGGCCAGGGAGTTCGGCAGGGTCGCCGCCTGGATCGGGAACGGCGCGGTCAGGCCCTCGGCGCGCAACGCGGCCAGCAGCCGTGCGGGCAGGTCGAGTTCGTCGAACGCCTCGACGGCCGGCAGCGCCGGGGTGACGGTGGCGGGCGGTGCGAATTCCCCGCCGGGGGCGGGGCGGCGCCCGCCGCGGCCGCCGCCCGCCGGACGGGAGGCGCTGCCTGCGCCGCCCGACTTACGGGAGCGGAACCCGTTGCCGCGGGAGTGGGGGGAGCCGTTGCTCCTGCGAGCCGTGCGGTCCATGAGGGAACCTTCCTCGATGCGGCACGCGTCGAGGAATGCGCGACGGCAGGGGAGAGCCGCAGGATTCGCAAGAGTTGAGCCGGATTGGACAAAACGAGCCGAGGCCCGCACCGCGAGGGTGCGGGCCCCGGTCAGGGCATTCGCGTACGCGTCAGGCGGGAACGATGTTCTCGGCCTGCGGGCCCTTCTGGCCCTGCGTGACGTCGAAGGTAACCTTCTGGCCTTCCTGAAGCTCGCGGAAGCCGGAGGTGGCGATGTTCGAGTAGTGGGCGAAGACGTCCGGGCCGCCACCCTCCTGCTCGATGAAGCCGAAGCCCTTTTCCGCGTTGAACCACTTCACGGTGCCAGTTGCCATGTGCATCTCCCTTGAGGGGCAGTACCCGAGACCGGCACCTTGCCGACTCGGGGTCGCTGAAATGATCACCCTCCGGAGAGATCCGAAAATCCTCGGAAACAAAAAGAGTGCTCGTCGACAAAGGTCGAAAGAGCACTCGAAGTCTCTGGGAACCAAAACTGCAACGCCAACCAAGGTAGCACAGGATGGCTCGGGAATCTCGTACCCGAGGTGGAGTCGCCCGTCCGTATGTACTGCGTTCTCAGTACCGGAGAGTGTCGGCAGGCGCACGACGACGGGACAACCCGCTCACGGACAGGCTGGGGCAGACGTTCGACACCAGATGGGGAGACCTCCTGCCGTGGCTACTTTTCTGTATCGAGTGGGCCGTCTGGCCCTCCGGCGGCGCTGGTACGTCGCCCTGGTCTGGGCGGCCGCCCTCGCCGCCGTGGGGCTGGGCTCCCTCAAGGTGCCGGGGGCCGTCGACGAGGAGTTCACGATGCCCGGCATCGAGTCCCAGAAGGCGTTCGACCTGATGGAGCAGCGCTTCCCCGGGGCCACGGCCGACGGCGCGACGGCCAGGGTCGTCTTCATCGCGCCCGGCGGCGAGAAGGTCACCGCCGCCGGGAACAGGAAATCGATCGAGAAGGCCGTGGCCGGACTCGGCGACGGCACGCAGGTCGCGAGCGCCGTCGACCCGGGCGAAGACGGTCAGCCAGGACGGCACCTGGAGAGCGCGGTGCGCGCCGCCCTGGCCGTCCATCAGGCGCCGCCGGTCACCACCCCGGGCCCGGATCGGGAGGGGGCTCGTGATCGCCATCAGCCCGCAGTGCACGGTCGCCCGCTATCTCGCCCTGCGGCTGGCCGAGCTGGGCATCACGCACCTGTTCGGCGTGCCCGGCAACCATCTCGGACCGTTCCTGACGACCCTGCGGGCCGAGGGCGACATCGAGTGGGTCGGCACCCCGACGGAGGGCGGCGCCGGCCAGGCCGCCGACGCCTACGCCCGTATCCACGGCGTGGGGGCGGCGGCCGTCACCCACAGCGTGGGGGCGTTCAACCTCCTCAACGCCTGCGGAGGCGCCTACGGCGAGCAGATCCCGCTGATCGCCGTCAACCCTCACCTCCCTACGGGCAGTGGCAGAACTACCGTGCCCTCGGCCTGCTCACCTCGCACATGAGCCCCCGCGCCGCGAGCAACCTGGAGGCCTACCGCGACCTCCTTACCGAGCTCAACGGCCGGGCCGACCGGACGCGGATCACCGCGCTGATGAAGCGGTACCGGGCGCAGAAGCGCCAGGTCGGACACGGCCTGGACGCACCCGCATCGCTCGGGTGCTCTAGTCGGACGGCGGGCCCGCCAGAGCCTCGACCTCGGCGGTGAAGAGCCGCGCCGGGTCGAAGTCCATCCCCGTGAAGTGACCGGCGAGTTCCAGTGACAGGACGCCGTGCAGCCGGGTCCAGAAGGTCATGGCCCGGTGCAGGGCCGCGGGCGGGGCCGGATGGCCGTTCGCCCAGTCCCGGTGTTCTTCGAGGTGGGTGCCGAACGGGGTCGCCGGGGCGTCCCCGTCGACCTTGGCGCAGGCGTCCAGCAGGAGCGCCATGATCTCGGACGAGATCGCGGTGATGTCGTCGGGCGCGTGGTAGCCGGGCACGGGTGTGCCGTAGATGAGGAAGTACCGGTGCGGGTCCCGCAGGGCCCAGTTCCGCAGGGCGTGCGCGAGGGCCGGCACCTCGGCGCCGTCCTTCGACGCCGTCGCCGCGATGGTGTCGGCGAGGCTGCGGTACGCGTCCCGGACCAGCTCGGTGATCAGGTCGTCGCGCCCGCCGTAGTAGCGGTACAGCGCGGGGCCGCTCATCCCCATCTGCTTGGCGATCGCGTTCAGGGACAGCGCGGACGCCCCCGCCGTGGCGATCTGCTCCCAGGCGCGTTCCTTGATCTCCGTGCGCACCTGGGCGCGGTAGCGCTCGCGGGGGGTCTTCGCACGGCCGGCCTGCGTCATGGTTAGAGGTTATCACTGAAGTGATTGACAGTCGCACCGGCCGTGCGTTAGAACCTATAACTAGCGCAAGGGTAAGTAATCGAAGTGGCAGCAGCGGAGGTCGTCATGAACAGCACCGGGGAACTCGTCGAGGTCGTCCTGCCGGGCCGGGTGGAGCCCGAGGGGCTCCGGATCCGCCACGGGGCCGTGCCCGCCCCCGGCCCCGGCCAGGTCGTGGTCCGCATGGAGGCGACCGGCGTCTCCTTCGCCGAGCAGCAGATGCGGCGCGGCCGCTACTACGACCAGCCGCCGTTCCCGTTCGTCCCCGGCTACGACCTCGTCGGCACGGTGCTGACGGCCGGCGAGGGTGCCGACCCGGGTCTGACCGGCGCCCGGGTGGCCGCGCTGGTGAAGGTCGGCGGCTGGGCCAGCCATGTGCTCGTCGACGCGGCGGACGTCGTACCGGTGCCCGAGGGGGTCGCAGCTGCGGAGGCGGAGACCCTCGTCGTCAACGGCATCACCGCCTGGCAGATGCTGCACCGCAAGGCCCGCGTCCGCGCAGGGCACACCGTCGTGGTGCACGGCGCCAACGGCGGTGTCGGCTCGGTCCTGGTGCAGCTCGCCCTGGCAGCGGGGGCGCGGGTGATCGGCACGGCGTCCGCACGCCACCACGACTCCCTGCGGGAGCAGGGAGTCG
>NZ_JBEXSH010000258.1:0-10313 GCF_040613555.1 Streptomyces sp. NPDC006265 | reverse complement strand
GTACGAGACTTCTTGCGACGGACCGGGAGGGTGGCGCGGGGGCCGGGGGGTGGGTGATCATCCGGGGGTACGGCTCCACGGCGGCCGTATAGCGGCGTCGGCAGACCTCCGCGATCCGCGCACGCCGCTCGGGCGCCAGCGCAGACAGGCGATCCAGGAACATCTTCTCGTACCGGTCGACCTCGCGTCGAAGCTCCGTGGCGGCTGCGTCGCCGAAGAGCTCCACGAAGGCGGCGTACACGTTCAAGGTGCCTGAGGCGATGTCCGGCTCGTAATGCTGGAGGTCGTTCGCTATGTCCGCGAGCACCTCCACCGGCCAGAGCAGGTCCCGGGTCGCGGGATCCATCGGACGCCCGCGCAGCGCGAAGGTCATGGCACGCAACAGGCGTACGTCGGTGGGCCGCAGTTCGGCCAAGGCAAGGGCGTCGTCCCGGGTGATGGTCCCGCGCGACGTGGTGCCGTTCTCCAGGCGGATGAACCGCTCCGCCTCGTCGACTAAGAAGGCCACGTCCTCGTTCCACGCCCCCAGCGCCCGCAGCACCTTCTCGAAGGCCCTCTTGTAGGTGTGGAACGCCTCGTAGTCGCTGTTGTGCACGGCATCGAGATCCACCGCCGCATTGCGTTCGGCCAGGGAGTCGACGCGGTAGACCAGGTACTCGACGCCGAGCAGCACAGGCGTCAGCCGCAGGCGTTGCCGACGCGGCACCTCGTCCACCACGTAGTACATCCGCAGGACGTAGTCCCGCACGATGCCCGCGGCCTTTCCCAGAGGAGTCGACGCCAGGCCAACCGAGCTGTTCATCATGCTTCCTTTCCGGAGATGTTCGGGGGAAGGCAGACGTCGAGGCGCCAGGCGACCGCGAAGCCGACCACTAGTCCCAGCAGGCAGCCGCCCGCGACATCGGCGGCGTGGTGGGCATCGGCTAGGACGCGGGAGATCCCGACAGCCGCCACGAGGAGCGGGCCCATGCCCAGGCACAGCCACCACAGCGGTGTGCCGGTGCGCATCACCACCAGCAGCACCACGAGGACGAGCGTCGCGGAGGCCATGTGGCCGGACGGGAAGCTGAACTCGGCATCGGGCGGTGTGCCGTCGGCTGGCACCGGGGCCAGCCGTCCCACGAGAGGTTCGAGCAGCATCTCCGCCGCAAACTGCACGGTGAGCCCAGCGAGCACCCACAGGGCGGCGCCGAACCGGCGACGGCCCAGCAGGACGCCGAGGACTGCCAGCAGGCCCACGCCCAGCAGGGTCGAGCCGGCCAGGTCGGCCCACCCGCCGATGCCAAGCCAGGGCCCGCCCGACGTCCCGAGGGCGCGGTCGGCGAGTGCCCAGGTGCCGGCGTCGAACGCGCTGATGGCATCGCTCTCGGATGCCACCTGCGCGGTCAGCATGACGAGCGCCACCGCCGAGACCGCCGATCCGACGAGGTGCCGGGAGGCAGTCCCGGCTCTGGCGCCGGTCACGGCGTGGGCTCGACAGGGGTGTGTTCGGCCGAGAGGGCATCGCCGGGCTTCCTGGCTGTGACCTGGAAAGGCGTGATGTTGACGCCGGTGGCTCGGCAGCCGAACCGCTCGGCGATGCGGATCACGCATCCACCGATCCCGCAGTCGGCGGCCATGATCCGACCCTCGGGAGTGATCCCGACGACCGGCGCCAGGTACCGGTCATCCGGCGCCGCGCGGTGAAGTGGTTCCGGATCCCGCTGTCGTAGAACCCGAAGTACAGGGCGCCAGCCTTCTCACTGCGCCACAAGTGGCGGTAGTCCCAGCGCGTGCTCTCGAAGTGGTCGACGACCTGTTGGCAGGTCGCACTCATGGCCATTCCCTTCCTGCCGTCCGGTGGCGGACGACATCCCCGTTAATCGTCAATGGAGTGGGGATTCTTAGAACCTGCGCCAGGGTGACATGCCAGCGGCGCGAATGCGGCGGTGGAGTAGGACGCAGTAGGCGGCGTCGAGCAGGAACGTCCATCCGTACATCACGTTGATCAGCGGCGTCAGGGGATACGAACGGTTCCCTAGCGACTTCCGCGTGAAATCGGACCAGCTCGTCGGCCAGGTCCGTTGCGGTGAGGTGGTGACGGTGAGCGCCGTGGCGATCCAGGCGCACAGCGTGCCCAGCCACTTGCCGACGGCGATGTACATCGACTGGCCCGCAGGCGATCCGCGGTCCTCCAGCATCTTGATGTACAGGATCGACATCATGAGGTTGATGCCGAACCCGGTGTACTCCCCGTCGGGATCTGCTAGATCGATGAACGCGTGGTAGTTGACCGACAGAGCGACGGCCAGGCACAGCCCGAATATCGGGCGGAAGTACCGACCGAGGGAGCTGTTCGGAAACTGTGCCGCGCCGTACTTCCACACCTGCCACGCGATCACAGCGTCGACTAGGAAACCGAAGATGCTCGCGGTGTGGAAGTAGTCGCCCAATGGGTCCAGGAGGAAACCGTAGGCGAACTCCCAGGTGAGATTGGCGAAGAAGGCTGCAAGTGGGACGCCGTAGGTCTGGTCGGCAAAGCCTCGGTAGACGATCGCCACGTAGGCGACCAGCCATCCGACCGCGCATAACATGCCGAACAGGACGACGGCGCTCGACACCCCTTCGGCCGCGCTCTCCTCCTCATGCCGTTCGACCGCCGGGTCCGGATAGTCGCCCCAGGCGGGGGCGCAGTGGAGCGTGAATGCGTGTTGCAGCCGCTCGCGATCCGCGGCGCCAAGGGATTGCAGCCGCTTCTCGAACTGCGCCTTGAAATCGGCCACTTCGCCGCGAAGTCGCTCCGCGGCCCCGTCCCCGTAGATGTCGACGAAGGCGGAGTAGATGTTGGTGCGCTTGATCGTGTCGGTGTTGGCGGCGTACTGCGTCAGGTCCCACGCGACGTAGGCCAGGGTCTCGGCCGGCTGGAGCGCCTCGCGGAGCGCCTCATCGCCGTGGCGACCCCATGGTCGACCGAGGTCACGGACGACGCGCAGCTCGCTGGGAGCCAGTTCCATGAGCCGGCGCAACTGGCGGGGCTCCGCCGCGCTCTGCCGGACCGCGAATTCCGTTTCGGCGAGTTCCACGATGTCCTGATGCGCGCGCACCCCATCGGGAATGTGGGCACAAAGCCGAGCTAGAGCCTTTTCGATGCAGGCATCCCGAAACCCTGCCATATGCCCGAATAGGCGCCCTCCGGCAGGTTCTGGAGCAAGTGCCGCAAGACGGCCGCGCTTCATCGCGAATGCCAGGTAGCGCGCCGTCAAGCGCAGTGGCGTGGCGCGAAGTTGCCGCTTCAGGGACGACCCGAGGACAGGACCGTGGATGCCCTCGCTAACGGCGACCTCGGTGGCACGTCGTATCGGTGGGGCCACTTGGGTGACTACCGAGGTCAACAGCTGTTTGGCGCGCCGAGAAGCCGACAGCCTCAGGGTTCTTGTCCTACTCAATCCAGCCTCCTAGAGCCGAATCCCGCGTGGCCCGCCCGATCCGCGGACGCACAACCGCCTTAGCGGAACTGGGAGTTCCGGGTTGTGGTTACCCGAACGGATGATGAACATGGTGTACCATAACGATCCGCACCGTCCAGGCTTACCTGCAAGACCTAGCGCACAGGTCTGAACTCTTTTCATCGTTGAACGTCGCCTGTGCCGCTCCTCGCAGATACGGTTACTCCAAACCACGGGGGTTTGCAATGGACGTCGTTTTAGGGCACTCGCTGTCGGCCGAAGAGGCCGATGGATTATGCGCAGCAGCCCGGACCACGCTGACCGCCCAGGGCTCTCCCGCGAATCCCTCTTTCTATAAGGGGTTAGAGGAGTACGTCCATCGAATACCGGAATCAATCCGCACGGTACTGAATGCACTCCGGGAATCGCGCTCGCTGTGCGCGCTGCGAATCTCGGGGGTGCGCGTCGACCCCGATCGGTGCGGGTCGACCCCGCTTTCCTGGCAGGAAGCCCTCGACGACAGCCGCCAGGATTTGGAGGAGGCGCAACTGGCGCTCCTGGCGTCCTGTCTGGGCGATGTCTTCGCGTGGCCGACCATCCAGCGGGGCCGGATGGTGCAGAACCTGATTCCGGTCGAGAGCGATCGGGAGGAGCAGAGCGGTCATGGCTCGGTCGCCCTGGAGTGGCACACCGAAGACGGCTTCCACCAGGACCGATGCCGCTATCTGGCGCTTCTTGGCATCAGGAATCCCGACCAGGTGCCCACCACGCTCGGCAGCGTCCACGACGTGCGGCTGGCCGAGCACCACCGATCCGCGCTCCACGAGCGACGCTTTCTGATCCGCCCGGACCTGGAGCATCTGCGCCAACTGGCCGAGTTTGCCCCCGAGAACGAGATACTCCGGCGCGCGCACGAGATGAACGAGAACCCGGAGCCGGTCGCCCTCCTCTTCGGTGATCCCAAGGCTCCCTGCCTGCGGATCGACGCGCCCTACACGACTGCGCTGCCCGACGACGACGAGGCCGCCGAGGCTCTGGCCGCGGTCGTCGACGAGCTAAGCCGCGCCCAGCGGGACGTGGTGGTCGGCGAGGGCGATGTGCTGATCGTGGACAACTACCGTGCCGTGCATGGCCGACGGGCCTTCCACCCACGGTTCGACGGCACAGACCGCTGGTTGAAGCGGATGAGTGTGGCCAGCACTCCGCTGTCCGACGTGGGAGCAGGCATGGACACGCGGGCGCAGGCGCTCTGAGCGGACTGGCCAGCCACCGGTCGCTGTGTCCTGCGTGCACCGATCCAGCCGTCATTTCTCTGAGCAAGAGGTCCCGGAGAGCCGAACGCAGCACCTCAGGGCACCGGATCAAAGCGGCTGGCGCGGGAATCCACGCCCATCCTTGGGTCCTTCGCCGTGATCCGGCTTCATTAGCGCCGCCCAGTCACTCGATGACTCGTTCAACGAATACATGGGGGAGTGAACGCTCATGTCCTTCACAGTTGACAACACCCAAGCAGAAGTAGACTTTCCGGTTCCGATGGAGAATTTTCGCCGCCAGGTGAACGAAAGGCTGCGCTCCTCCGTGGACTCGGTGGAACCGCCTCGGCTACGCGAGGCGATGGCCTATTCGCTGCTAGCCGACGGAAAGCGCATCCGGCCGACTCTGTGCCTGTTGACCTTCGAGATCTTCGACACCGACGTCGCGATTGCTCTCCCCACCGCCTGCGCCCTGGAAATGCTGCACACAGCGTCCCTCATCCACGACGACCTACCGTCCATGGACAACGACGATTTCCGCCGCGGCAGTCCTTCCAACCATCGGGTATTTGGCGAGGGCATGGCTCTGCTGGCCGGCGATGCGCTGCTCGCCTACGCCCTGGAGTTCATCCTTCAGAACGCCGAAGCCTTACGCCCGGAGAAAATCCTGGGCGTCATGGCCAAACTGATCGAGGTGGTCGGCCCGTCCGGTCTGTCCGGCGGCCAAGCAATCGACCTCTATTGCCAAGGACGCGAACAGGTCGACCCGTGGACCGTGGAGGAGATGCACATCAAGAAGACCGGCGCGCTCATCGAGGCTTCCGTGGTCACCGGGGCGATACTCGGAGGCGCGTCGCGAGACGACATAACCCGTCTCACGACCTACGCGAGAAATCTCGGACTTGCCTATCAGATCGTCGACGACATACTCGACGAGACGTCGACCTTCGACGAATTCGGAAAGGAGGTCGGCCAGGACCGGGCCGCGGGCAAATGGACGTACCCCCGGCTGATGGGGGTGGAGCAGGCGCGCGAGCGGGTACGCGAACTGATCACGCGGGCGGTGGCAGAGCTCGACGGGTTCGGCGAACGTGCGTCGATGCTCCGCTGGGCCGCCCAAGTCGTCCACGACCGGGCCGCGGCGTGATCGGCGCGGACGGCTCCCGAGAGGAGCTGGAGACCGGTCCCGCCTCGGCCCTCCCACCGAATCCCGCCGGGGCGAACATCGCCGCTTCCTGGTACGCCGCGATCAGGAGTTCGCGACTGGGCAAGGGGCCACACCGGATGCGGTTGTTCGGGCGTGAGGTGGTGCTGTGGCGTGATCGACGAGGAGTGGCGCGGTGCGTCGCCGCCCACTGCCCGCACCAGGGCGCCAACCTCGGTCTCGGAGACGTCGTCGACGGCCAACTGCGCTGCCCCTTCCACCACTGGCGGTTCGACGGGAACGGGGTCTGCTCCGCCATCCCGGGGCTCTCGCGCATTCCGACGACTGCCCGGACGCGGTCCTACCCCACCCGAGAGGCCCACGGATTCGTCTGGGTCTGGTACGGCTCTGCCGAACCCCTCTTCGAACTGCCGGAGTTCCCGGCGCTGTCCGGCAGGCCCCGTCGCTACCTCGGCTTCTACTACGACGACGCGACGACCGGGACGATCCGACATCTGTTGGAGAACGCGGTCGACCACCAGCACTTCAGCGCGCTGCACGGACTGGATCTGGACGGGGTGGAGTTCCGCGTCCTGGCCGAGCAGTCCGAAGCGGCGGACAACGGCCCGCCGCTGTCGCGGGACGACGCCTGGTTCGGCGTGTGGTTCTCCGGCCGGCCGTGGCGCCCGCCTCTGCGCCGCGCGCCCCTCGCGTGGCTCACCGGTGTCGTCTCTACCTTCGCGATGGGCCGCCGTATGCAGCTGCTGGTCGACGGGTGGCCAGGCGGACAGCGGTTCACGGCGTACGTGGATGGCATCGAGATCTACAAAGTGATCATGGGGATCGTCCCCGAGGGAAACCGGGCCACCCGGCAGGTCGGCTGGGCGGGGGTACGCCGCACCGGACGATGGCACCGCACCCTCTTCAACTACGCCCTGTTCTGGGTCCAGAACCGCGCGGGGACCTTCCAGGACGTGCCCGTCTACGACTCGACCCGCAACGCCCAGCCCACGGTCTACGTGCGCTACGACAACGGGCTGCTCCGGTTCCGCCGCTACTACCAGTCGTGGGTCGACCGCGCGACGGATGACGGAAAGGTCGGTACATGAGTCTCGCGCCGGTACGAGGGCAGCCGCCCCGCGATCTCGAACCGCCCCGCGATCTGGCGCGCGGGTGGTACGTGGCCGAGCGCTCCACCCGGGTCGGACGACGGCCCCGGGCCGCCGCAGTGGCCGGAGTGGAAGTGGTGGTGTGGCGCACGGGCGGCGGCGCGGCCGTGGTCATGGACCGATTCTGTCCCCACCAGGGAGCCGCGCTGGAGCTGGGGCGGGTGGTGGACGGCGCGCTGCGGTGCGCGTTCCACCACTGGCGGTTCGATGGCGAGGGGACCTGTGTGGCCGCCCCCGCCACCCGGCGGGTGCCACGCGGTGCCTCAGCCCGGGTCTACCCGTCCTGGGAGGGGCTCGGCCATGTCTGGACCTGGGTGGGCTCGGCGGTCCCCGAGTACCCGCCGCCGGACTTCCCCCACCTGGACCGGACGTCGCCGGCCCACCGGCGCTACCAGTTCACCTTCGACACGAACGCGACAACTCGCCGGGTCTTGGAGAACGGCTTCGACCTGCCTCACTTCCCGGTGGTCCACGGGATCACCGGAGATCTGCGACTCACCTGGGACGCCGAGGAGAACAAGCATACGATCGGGGCACGCATCACCACGGACTCGATCGCCTTGCCGGCCCCGCTGGACCGGCGCCCGGGCCTGGAGCGGCTCTGTCTGCACCTGCGCTCGACGCCCTCGTACCAGGTGCTGTCCTTCGAGCTGAATGACCGCCCGGTCGCACACGAATTGCTTGCGGTGACGCCGGTGGCCGAGGGCGCGACCACGATGCACGGCTGGACCGTCATGCCGCGGGCTGGCGGTCTGCTCGGCTCAGCCCCGGTCTTCTGGGCGTACCGGCTCCAGCACTGGTGGGGAACCCGGGCGGACCTGCGTATCTACAGGGACGCCGAGGAGACCGACGGCTCGATCAACACCTCGGACGACGAAGGCGTACTGCGGTTCCGCCAGTTCCATCGCCGTTGGACAGGGCAGGGGACGGAGTGAGGGGGCAGCCGGGGCCGACGCGGAGACGACGGCGGACTGTTGAGGAGGGGACCGGATGAGGCAGAAGACGTCCGAGCGGATGGCCGCGTTGGCGCGGCCGGTCACGAACCTTGCCTCGGGCTGGTATGTCGCGCTCCCCTCGGCGGAGCTGCGGCGCAAGCCGCGTCAGGCCACCCTGTTCGGGAATGCCTACGTCGCCTGGCGAGGCGACGACGGACGGGCTCATGTGCAGAGCGCGGTCTGCCCGCACGCGGGGGCCGCCCTGTACGGCGGCAAGGTGGTCGGCGGCACACTTGAATGCCCCTTCCACCGATGGCGGTTCGACGACTCCGGGGCGTGTGTGTCCGTGCCGGGGCGGCGACCGCCAGCCCGGGCCGCCGTCACCCCGCTGCCCACACGCGAGTGCTCGGGCTATGTGTGGGTGTGGTACGGGAGCGGGCCGCCGCGGTACGAACCGCCGGACCTTCCGGACCTTCAGGCTCGGCGGTTCCCGAGCACCCGCAGCTTCCGGCTGGCCGACCCGACCAGGGCCACCACCCGGCGGATCCTGGAGAACACCTACGATCCGGACCACCTGGTAGCCCTGCACGGGCTGACGGTGGCCGGAGAAGCCCGGATCACAATCCCGACCACGCGCGAGACGCCGAACGGAACGGCGGCGGACACCGGCCCGGAGGAGCGCTGCGACGCAACCTTGACCTGGCCCTCGTACCGGGGCCCGCTGGGCGCAGTGTCGAACGTGTTCGGGCTCAACGCCGACGAGTTCACCCTGCGGCTGCGCGGCTGGGCGAGCTGCCAGGAGATCGAGTACTTCGCGGACGGCCGACGCCTGTACCGGATGGTCCTGGCCGTCACCCCGATCGGGGAGCACCACAGCGTTCAGCACATCAGCGCCGCCGTGGATGCCGACGGTGCGGGGATCGTGGGGTGGTTGCGCGCGCTCGTCCACCGTGCCGAGGTGCAGGTGGCCGCCCGCCAGGACCTCCCGGTCTTCGACACCCTGCTGCCGGGAGACCGGCACGGCATATATGTGCCTGGGGACGAGGCGGTCCGGCGGTTCCGGCGGTTCTACCAGCAGTGGGTGGAGTTGGCGCAGCGTGGCTGAGGGCGTCGTAGATCTGATGGAGGCCGCCGAGCTGCCCGTGGAGCGGGTCGGGGGCAAAGCCAAGGGGTTGGGTCGGCTGGCGGCGGCGGGGTTCCCGGTGCCCCCCGGTTTCTGCCTCCCGGTGGACGTCTTCGCCGCCTCGGCGGGCCGGGAGGAGGACGACGGGAGCGCCTATGGCTCGGGGCTCCTCCCCGACGCGGTCGCGCAGGTGCAAGCGCGCTGGGAGTCCCTGCACGCGCCGCACGGTGTCGCCGTGCGGTCGTCGGCCACCAGCGAGGACGGCGCGACGAGCAGCGCCGCCGGCCAGTACGAGAGCGTGCTCGGTGTCCGCACCTTCAAAGAGTTACTGGCCGCCGTCGGCCGGTGCCAGCGGTCCCGGTACTCAGCCGCCGCCGAGGTCTACCGAGGCCGGATCGGCCTGGCCGACGAGGCTCCCGCGATGGCCGTCGTGGTGCAGGCGATGGTGGTCCCCACATGGGCCGGCGTGGTGTTCACGGCGGAGGCCCCGGTCACACAAGCCGATCATCTGGTCCTCGTGGAGGCAGTCGAAGGGCTCGGCACACAGCTCGTCGACGGGGTGGTGGAGCCGAACCGGGCGGCGTTCTCCCGGAGCGAACCGCACGCGCCCGCGTTCAGCACCGCGTTCGGGGAGCGGATGGGTGAGACGGAGGGGCGCGAGGGCCCCCTCCGCTCGCTGGTGCGGACAGCACTAGCGGTGGAGCGAGCGCTGGGCGGACCGCAGGACATCGAGTGGGCCTTGGACGGCACCGGACTCCACCTGCTGCAGGCCCGCCCGATCACCGCCGCCGTCCCGCATCCGACCCGGTTCGGCGACTGGGTGAGCGAGGTCCCCGGGGCACGGTGGGCCCGGATGAGCATCTGCGACTCGTGGCTGGCCGACCCGCTCTCTCCGCTCTTCGCGACCACGCTGTTCCCGACACTGATCGACCGGTGGGCGACCAACTGGGGCGGTCCGCCCGAACGACGGGCTCGGAGCCCGCTGCTCCCGGAGCCGATGCACGGGACCGTGAACGGGTTCGCCTATCTGCGGTTCGACTTCCCCCTCTCCCGGCACCCCCTGCGCACCCTGCGGCTCACTGCGCGCTGGCTGGGCTTCCACCTCTCGCCCGTGGAGCGGCGCTGGCGCGGCGAGGTGCTCCCCGCGCTCCGGGACGGCCTGGAACGGGTGCGAGACACGCCGCTCACCGACCTCACGTCCGCCGAGGTACTGCGGCGGATCCGGACCGTCGAGGAGCTGAGCGCCCGCTACTGGGCGGTGATC
>NZ_JBEXSH010000257.1:0-10342 GCF_040613555.1 Streptomyces sp. NPDC006265 | reverse complement strand
CGCGACCGGCACCTCGCCCGGCTGCGCGCCGAGGCCGCCCGCATGGGCATCCTCCTGGACGACCTGCTGCTGCTCGCCCGGCTGGACGCGGCGGAGGTGGAGGCGCCGCTGCGGCTGCAGGACGCCGACCTGGTGGAGCTGGTGGGCCAGGCGGCGGACGCCTTCCGCGCGGGCCGCCCGGACCATCCGCTGACGGTCCTCGCGGGTCCGGGGCCGGTACGGCTGGCGATGGACCCGCTGCGCATCCGGCAGGTCGTCGACAATCTGCTGACCAACGCCGCGGTGCACACCCCGGCCGGCACGAAGGTGTCGGTGGAGGTGGCCGTCGTTCCCGGCGCGGCCGAGGTGCGGGTCGCCGACACCGGGCCGGGTATCCCGCCCGACGACCGGGCCCGGGTCTTCGACCGCTTCTACCGCGTCGACAAGGCCCGCAGCCGCGAGCGCGGCGGCAGCGGACTCGGTCTCGCGGTCGCTCAGTCGCTGGTTCGCGCCCACGGCGGTCGCATCGAGCTGACCAGCGAACCAGGAGCGACGGTGTTCACGGTGCGCCTGCCCGAGAAGGACGGACGCCCTACGGTCCGGTGACAGGCGCCCTCTAGACTCGTCCGGAAACAGCCCGTACGACCATGGCCAACGCTTCCGCCAACCCGAAGGGCTCCGGCGCCTTGATACGGATCGAATCAGTCACCAAGCGGTATCCGGACGGCACGGTGGCTGTCGACCGGTTGTCCCTGGAGATACCCGACCGCTCGATCACCGTCCTCGTCGGACCCTCGGGCTGTGGCAAGACGACCACCCTGCGGATGATCAACAGGATGGTCGAACCGAGTGAGGGAACGATCCTCCTCGACGGCGAGGACATCCAGCGCCGGCCCGTCACCACCCTGCGCCGGTCCATGGGTTACGTCATCCAGAACGCCGGTCTCTTCCAGCACCGCACGATCCTCGACAACATCGCCACCGTGCCCCGCGTGCTCGGCTGGGGCAAACAGAAGGCCCGGGCCCGGGCGGCCGAGCTGATGGAGCGCGTGGGCCTCGACGCCGCGCTCGCCCTGCGGTACCCGTACCAGCTCTCCGGCGGTCAGCAGCAGCGCGTCGGCGTGGCCCGGGCGCTCGCCGCCGACCCGCCCGTGCTGCTCATGGACGAGCCGTTCTCGGCGGTCGACCCGGTCGTACGCAAGGGACTCCAGGACGAACTTCTGCGCATCCAGGATGAGTTGGGCAAAACCATCGTCTTCGTCACCCATGACATCGACGAGGCCATCAAACTCGGCACGATGGTCGCCGTGATGCGCGAGGGCGGTCACCTCGCCCAGTACGCGCCCCCGGCAGAGCTGCTGTCCGACCCCGCCGACGCCTTCGTCGAGGACTTCCTCGGGGCCGACCGCGGCATCCGGCGGCTGTCGTTCTTCCCCTCCGCCGAACTCCCGCTGACCACCGGCCCGGTGATCCCGGTGGACGCCTCCGCCGAGCAGATCACCGCCCCCGGAGCCGCCTGGCTCCTGGTGACCGACGCCGAGGCCAAGCCCCTCGGGTGGGCCGAGCCGGACGCCCTGACGGCAGGCGACATCGACCCCGGCCGGCTCCTGCCGCACGGACGGCCCTTCGTCCCCGGCACCGACTCCCTGCGGGCCGCTCTCGACTGCGCGGTGCTCTCCCCGTCCGGCTGGGCCGTCGCCGTGGACGACACCGGCCGGGTGACCGGCGTGGTCGCGCAGCAGACCATCGGCGAGGCGATCCGCAGCGCCCACGCCGGTTCCCGCACCGACGAGGCCAAGGTCGCGTCGTGAACGGCTTCTTCGACATCCCGAGCGACCTCCAGCACAGCTACGCCGGCCTGATCGGACTGCATCTGCGCGAGGCCCTGCTGCCCGTCCTGGCCGGACTGCTGCTCGCACTGCCGCTCGCCCAGCTCTGCGTCCGGTTCCGCTGGCTGTACCCGCCGGTGCTCGGCGCCACCACCATCCTCTACGCCGTCCCGTCGCTGGCCTTCTTCGTGGTCCTCATCGACTACACCGGCCAGACCGAGCTGACCGTGATGATCCCCCTGGCCGTGTACAGCCTCGTGGTGCTCGTCCCGGCCATCGTCGACGGGGTGCGGTCCGTGCCGCAGGAGACCCTGGCCGCGGCCACCGCCATGGGGTTCGGACCCGTACGCCGCTACGCGCAGGTGCAGTTGCCGATCGCCGTGCCCGCCATCATCGCCGGGCTCAGGGTCGCCACCGTCTCCAGCATCTCCCTGGTCAGCGTCGGCACCCTCATCGGCAACCAGGGCGCCCTCGGCAACCTGCTCGCCGACGCGCAGAAGTACGACCGGCCCGAGTTGGCCGTGAACTCCGTGATCACGACGGCCGTCCTGGCCATCCTGTGCGACGCCCTGCTGGTGCTGCTCCGCGTCGTGCTGACCCCGTGGATGCCGAACGGCACCCGCAAGCGCCCGAAGCCGAGCACGCGGCAGAAGCTGCCCGCCCCCCAGGACGTGACCCGGTGAGCGTACTGAACTTCGTCAACGCCTTCTTCAGCGACGGTGCCCACTGGCACGGCTACGACGGCATTCCGCAACGCCTGCTCGAACACGTCCAGTACTCGGCCCTGGCCCTGGTCCTCGCCGCCGCGATCGGCCTGCCCGTCGGTCTGCTGACCGGGCACACCGGGAGGGGCGGAAACGCCCTGGCGTTCATCGCCACCGCCGCCCGGGCGCTGCCCAGTTTCGGCCTGCTGGTGCTGATCGTCATCATGATGGGCTTCGGCCTGCTGCCCGTGATGATCCCCCTGGTCGTCCTCGCCGTGCCGCCGATCCTGGTGACCACCTACGAGGCCGTCCGCACCGTCGACCCGTCCCCGGTGGACGCCGCGCGCGGCATGGGCATGCACGAGTCGCGGATCCTCTTCCAGGTCGAACTGCCGGTCGCTCTGCCGCTGATCCTGAGCGGTCTGCGCTCGGCGGCCATCCAGATCGTGTCGACGGCGACCATCGCCGCGTACGTCAGCCTGGGCGGCCTCGGCCGGTACATCGTCGACGGGCTCTACCAGCGCGACTACGAGAAGGTGGTGGGCGGCGCCACCCTGGTGGCCGTCCTGGCGCTCGTCACGCTGGCGCTGTTCTGGGTGGCGGGCCGGGTGGCCGTGTCGCCGGGGGTGCGCAGACGCTGAGACCCGGCCCCGGGCCTGTAACAAACCGTGACCAGGACGCTCTTGACTGATCACAAAGCCGCTGGATTGGATCGTGGAATGACTTCTACCGCGAAGAGCAGCAGGTCCAGGACGAGGCACACCAGCGCGGCGGCCGTCGCGCTCACCGCCGCTGCGGCGCTGCTCGCGGGCTGTTCGTCCGGCGACTCCTCCGACAACCCCCTGGCCGGCGAGAAGGCGAAGGCCGGCACCGTCGTCGTCGGCTCCAACAACTTCGCCGAGAGCACCCTGCTCGCCGACATCTACGGCGAGGCACTCAAGGCCAAGGGCATCAAAGTCTCCTACAAGCACAACATAGGCAGCCGTGAGACGACGTACGGGCTGATGAAGAACGGCTCCGTGACCGTGCTGCCGGAGTACAACGGCTCGCTGCTGGCCTACCTGGACCCCAAGGCCGAGCAGAAGTCCGCCGAGGCGGTGAACGCGGCCGTCGAGGCCAAGCTGGACAAGAAGCTGACGCTGCTTCAGTCGTCGCCGGCCGAGGACAAGGACTCGGTCAGCGTCAACGCCGAGACCGCGAAGAAGTACAAGCTCACCTCCTCGTCCACCCTCGCGGACCTCAAGGAGGCCGCCCCGGACCTGGTGATCGGCGGTTCCCCCGAGTTCCAGACCCGGCAGCAGGGCCTCAAGGGCCTGAAGTCCGTGTACGGCCTTGAGTTCAAGTCCTTCAAGGCGCTCGACGCCGGCGGCCCGCTGACCCAGGCGGCGCTCACCAGGAACACCGTTCAGGCCGCGGACATCTTCACCACGGACCCGACCATCGTGAAGGAGAAGTTCGTCGTCCTGAAGGACCCGGAGAACCTTTTCGGGTTCGCCAACGTGACCCCGCTGGTCAACAAGAGCGGCCTCCCGCAGAAGGGCGCCGACGCACTCGACGCGGTCTCCGCCAAGCTGGACACGAAGACGCTCCTGGAGCTGGACCTGCAGGTGCAGCTGGAGAAGAAGGACCCGCTGGACGTGGCGACGGCGTGGCTGAAGTCGGCGGGCCTGAACTGACGGTCCGCCGACCACCGGACCCGGGCGGCGGGAACCGCCCGGGCCCGGTACTCCCGGCGGCCGTCCCCTACGCCTGCACCGCCGACGCGATCAGCTGGTCGATCAGCGCGATCAGCACGTCCCGGCATGACTCCCGGTCCCGGGCGTCGCACAGCAGCACCCGCACGTGATCCGGCACCGCGAGCGCATCCCTGATGTCCTCCGGAGGGTAGGGGTGTTCGCCGTGGAAGCCGTTGACCCCGACGACGAACGGGATGCGCCGGCGCTCGAAGAAGTCGATCGCCGCGAAGCTGGACTCGGGCCGGCGGACGTCGACCAGGACCACCGCGCCGAGCGCGCCGAGCGCCAGGTCGTTCCACATGAACCAGAACCGCTGCTGCCCCGGCGTGCCGAACAGGTACAGCACCAGTTCCCGGCTGATGGTGATCCGGCCGAAGTCCAGGGCCACCGTGGTGGCCCGCTTCTCCTCGATGCCGTCGAGGTCGTCGACGCCCAGACCGGCCATGGTCAGGGGTTCCTCGGTGCGCAGCGGGACGATCTCGCTGACCGACCCGACCATCGTGGTCTTGCCGACGCCGAAGCCCCCGGCGATGAGGATCTTGACCGTGTCGGGTGCCGAAGACGCGTCAGTGGCAAGGTCAGAGCCGGCCAAGGCCGTCCCTCACTTTCTGCAGCAGGTCCAGGTCCGGGGTGGTACGGGAGACGAGGCGCGGCGGGCGGACGGTGATGCGGCCCGCCTCCAGCAGGTCGCAGAGCAGGATGACGACCACACTCACCGGCAGATCGAGCCGGGCGGCCAGCTCCGCCACGGCGACCGGCTCCGCGCACAGCCTGAGGATCCGGGAGTGCTCGGGCTGGCACCGGGCCGCCGTGGCGGGCGGCGGATCGACCGCCGTGACCGTGGAGATGAGCGTGAAGTCGGCGCGGCTGGGCCGGGTCCGGCCACCGGTCAGAGCGAACGGCCTGACCAGCCGCCCCGCCGAATCACCTACGCCCACCTCACACGCCTGGATCGACGACGGGTCCGGCCACGCCCCGCGGTGCCGCGCTCAGGTGCTCGCCGATCTTCTTGACCAGCATGTTCATCTGGTACGCCACCACCCCGACATCCGCGCCCGGCCCGGTCAGCACGACCAGATGCGCACCGGGACCGGCGGAGGTCAGGATCAGATAGCTGTTGGCCATCTCGATGAGCGCCTGGCGCACCGGACCGCCCCGGAAGTCCATGCTGACGCCCTTGCTGAGGCTCATCAGACCGGAAGCGGTCGCCGCGAGCCGCTCGGCGTCGTCGCGCAGGAAACCGGTGGACTTGCTGACCACCAGGCCGTCCTCGGAGAGCACCACGGCCTGGTTCACGTCGGCGACCCGCTCCACGAGTCCGGTCAGCAGCTGGTCGAGCTGGGTGTGCGTGGCGGGGATGGGGCGTGTCATTGCGGTGTCCTTCGTCAGCGGTCAGCGGTCGGCGGGCGGAGTCGAGGGGGCGGGGGCGGCTGCGGCCTGCCGGGGTACTGCGGGCGCCTCCTCGTCGTGGGGCGGCTCGGCGTCGTCGTCACGGGCCCGGAGCGTGCCGCGCTGGAAACCGGCGAGGGAGGACGCGGCGGCCTCCGCGGTGAAGTCGTCGAGGGAGCCGTCGTGCTCGGCGGGCGCGGACTCCTCGCGCAACTCCTCCACCAGGCTGGTCTGCGGCACCCTGCGGGGGAGCGGGGCGAGACCGTCCCGGCGGGGGATGACCTCGCGCGGGGCGGACGGGACGGCGGAGGTGGTACGGGCGGTGACGAGGGGCCGGGGCTCGCGGGCGGACCCGGCCGCGCGTTCGGTTCCCCCTTCGGTTCCCTCTGCGGTTCTCCCTCCGGTTTCCCCCGGTGCGTCGGCGCGCTGCGGCGCCTCGCCCGGCCCGGCGTCCCTCGCACCTCGTCCGTCCACCGCCACCAGGCCGTCCGCCGGGGTGTCGCCGTCCTTCGCGCCGCCGCCCGTTGTCTCCCGCACCACGATCTCGTGGGGGATCAGCACGATCGCCGTGGTCCCGCCGTACGGCGACGAGCGCAGGGTGACGGCGATGCCGTGCCGGTGGGCCAGCCGTCCGATCACGAACATGCCGAGGCGCAGGTCGTCGGCGAGCGCCACCACGTCGAACTGCGGGGGCACCGCCAGCTGTTCGTTGAAGGACGTGTAGTCCTCCTCCGACATGCCGAGGCCGCGGTCCTCGACCTCGACGGCCAGACCCTTGGCCACCATCCCGGCCCGCACCGTGACGGGGCTCGGGGCGGGGGAGTACGCGGTCGCGTTGTCGATGAGCTCGGCCAGCAGGTGGATGACGTCGGCGACCGCGGGCGGCGCGACGTACACCTCCTCCTCGGTGAGCACCTCCACCCGCTGGTACTCGGCGACCTCCCCGACCGCGCTGCGCAGGATGTCCATGAGGGCGACCGGCTCGGTCCAGCTGCGGCCGGGCCGTTCGCCGCTGACGATGACGAGGTTCTCCTCGTAGCGGCGCAACTGGCTGGCCGTGGAGTCCAGTTCGTACAGGCCCTTGAGGATGTCGGGGTCGGTGTGCTCGCGCTCCAGCGTGTCGAGCTTGCTCAGCTGGAGGTTGACCAGGTTCTGGCTCTGCCGGGCTATGCCCAGGATGATCTTCTGGAAGCCGCGCCGGGTGTCGGCGAGTTCGACCGCGGTGTGCACGGCCGTGCGCTGGGCGGTGTTGAACGCCCGGGCCACCTGGCCGAGTTCGTCATGGCCGTAGTCCAGCTCGGGCGTCGCCGACTCCGGGTCGACCGTCTCGCCCCGGTCCAGCCGCGCCACCACGTCGGGCAGCCGCTCCTGCGCGAGGCTGACGGCGGCCCGGCGCAGGCCGCGCAGCCGCCGGGACAGGGAACGAGTGATCCGCCACGACATGCCGACGCACAGCAGCAGCGCGAGCAGCCCGCCGGTGCTCAGCAGCGCCGCCTTGAGCAGCAGGGCGTCGGCCTTGTCGGCGCTGCGCTCCAGCAGCCCCGCCGTCTGCTGCTCGATGAGGCCCGCGTACTGGTCGGACAGCTTGTCCATGGCGGTGGACCACCGCTTCTGCGCGTCCGGCAGGGCGATCCGGTCGGCGGTGGCGCTCGCGTTGCGGGACGCCAGCACCTGGTCCTCGACGGACTGCAGCGTCTGCCACTCGCGGCTCGCCAGGATCCGCTCGGTCTGCGCCTTGGCGTCGCCCGTCAGCTGCGGCACGACCTGGTCCTGGACCAGCCAGCGCCGGGTGTTCACCAGCTCCGTGAACTGTGTCCACGTCTTGTCGTCCAGATGCCCGGCCGGCCAGGCCAGCGTCAGCTGCGCGTCCTCCCGGGAGACCAGCTCCGCCGCGTGCTCGAGACCCACCAGCGGGCCGGCCTGCGAGGTGAGGTCGCCGTCGTCGACCTGGGACAACTCCTGGAAGGCGTGGATCTGGTCGTCGATGATCGACGAGTACTGGTCCAGCGCCTGCTGCGCGGTGATATCGGTCGGTTTATCCACCTGGTCCCGGTAGTACTCCAGGCTGCCCACCGAGCCCAGCACCGAGTACAGCCGGTCGGATATGCGGGAGGGCGCCTTGTCGATCGCGTCCGCCTGCCCGACCAACTTGGCGACCGCCTTGTCGGTCTCCGCGCGCTGCGCGTCCAGGGCGGCCCGGGAACCCTTCGGGGTGGCCAGCCAGGCGGCCGACAGGCTGCGCTCCCGTTGCAGCGCCAGCGTCGCGTCGGTGCCCATGGCACCGGTCGAGCGGCTGAGGTCCGTCTGGTCGCGCAGCCGGAGGCCCTCCGAGAACATCTGGATCGTCGTCACGCCCCACATGGCGGCGAGGGTGACGCTGGGTACGAGGGCCAGGAGCACCAGCGAGAGGCGTATGGAACCGAGACGGCGCCGGGCACCTGTCCGTCGAGACATCGTCGTCCTAGGGCGATCAGCGGGGAGTGAGGAGCGGGGAGGCGGAGCGGTCGGGGGGTGTGGGGGACGGGCGCGGGGGTGGTGCCGTCCCGGGCACGGCACATGGGATGGGCAGGATGTTATCCGTACAAGTGGACATGCGGGCCGGGCCTGACCGAATCTTTGGCGACACCGTCACAGGAAGCGTCCGGTCACCGGGTCCCGGCGGCCGCGAACCGCGCCACCGCAGACACGTTCGACCTCGTCACGAAGGCGGGTCCGGTGAGCACCGGGGCCGTCCCGCCACCGCTGACGTTGCCGTTGGTCCGGTACAGCCACAGGGCGTCCACCGCGAGGTAGCCCTGCAGATACGGCTGCTGGTCCACGGCGAACTGCACCTCGCCGTCCCTGACCGCCTCGACCAGGTCCTTGTTGAGGTCGAAGGTGGCGACCTCAACCTTGCTGCCGGTCTGCCGCACGGCCTCGACGGCGCTGAGCCCGTACTGGGCGCCCAGTGTGACGACTTCGTCGATGCTCGAGTCCTGCCGCAGCCGGGACGCGATCGCGGCGGTCACCGCGTTCATGTCGCTGCCGTCCACGTACAGGTTGTCGGTGTCGCCGTGGAACGTCTTCCGCATGCCGGCGCAGCGGGCCTCCAGCGCCACGTTGCCCCGCTCGTGCACGACGCACAGGGCATGCTCGGCCTTGAGGCCGTCCAGCTTGTCGCCGACGGCCCGGCCCGCGACGGACTCGTCCTGGCCGAAGTACTCCAGGAGCCCGGTCGGCCGCCAGGCGTCGATGCCGGAGTTGAGCCCGACGACGGGAATGCCGGCCGCTTTGGCCTGGGCGACCGGACCGCGCATCGCCGCCGGCTTGGCCAGGGTCACCGCGATGCCGTCGGCCTTGTCGCGGACCGCGTCCCGCACGAGTTCGGCCTGTGCGGACGGGTCCGCGTCACCGACGAACGTCAGGTCGACGTCGTCCTTGGCGGCCGCCGCCTCGGCGCCCCTGCGCACCAGGTCCCAGAAGGCGTCGCCCTTGCCGCCGTGCGTCACCAGGGTGACCTTCATCCCGCCCCCGGATCCACCCGCTCCGTCGGGCGTGTCGTCGGCCGCGCCGAGCACGGAGCAGCCGGACACCAGCAGGCACAGGGCAAAGGCCAGCGCCGCGAGGCGGGTGCGTCTCACTGAGGTGTGCGGCGGGGGAGGAGTGTTCATGAGGGGCGGACCTCGCTGTGCGGCCGAGCAAGAGCAGGGTGAGAGTGCGGGCGGGACCGCAGGGTGGACCGGCCGCGTGACTCTCGCTGGCCCGGAGCCAACCGTGTGTGACCACCCGTCGTCAAGTGAGCGGCCACATGCCGTGAGTTACCGCTGCCGCATCGTGATGATCTGTCCGACGGGCCGAACAGCGGGATTCCGGTCGCGACGTGCGCGCCACCGCTCCGCGCCTCGCGATGTCCTCGTCGCGGCTGCTCTCACCTCCGCTTTCCGTACCGTCCGCGCGGTTCGGCGGCCACTCGGGAGCCCTCGCCGACAGGGTTTCCACCGTCGAGGTCGCCGCCGGCGGCGCGACCGGCTCCGGCGCAGCACGCCCGCCCATACTGGTGCGGCGCGCGGGACGGCGGACGCTCGCGCCGGGCGACGGACGTCAGGAAAGGGGCGGTAACGGTGGCGGCAGCCCGCGGTGGCTTCGAGGACCCCACCGTGGACGTGCTCGCCCGAGCGGCCGCCGCCTTCGGCCTGCTGGCCTCGCCCGCCCGGCTGCACATCGTATGGGCCCTGGCCCAGGGCGAGAGCGACGTGACCGGGCTCGCCGAGCGCGTCGGCGGCGCCCTGCCCGGTCAGCCGGCACCTCACCAAGCTGAAGCTCGCCGGGCTCGTGCGCCCCCGCCGCGAAAGCCGTCACCAGCGTGTCGCGGGGGATGGAGACCGCGATCGCGTGCCGGTGGTCGGCGTAGACGTGCAGCAGGAAGGCGGTGTCGGAGCGGCCCACGTCGTCCTTCTCGCCGCCGCCCAGCGCGTTGTTGCCGCCGGTGCGGGTGTCGGAGCCGATGACCAGGACGTTCTCGCCCTTAAAGAGCGAGGCCAGGGCCCCGAAGGAGGAGGGCGGTCCGGGCGCGGCGCCGTCGCTGGGAGCAGGCCCGGCCCGCCACGCCGGCGGACGCCCGCTGGGGCCCTTCTGATGGATCTCCGCGGTGTCGCGATGCCCGGCACGCTCCCCCAAGCTCTCGACTCCGCTCGAGCAGGGGGTACCCTCACTCGCCGCACCGGAC
>NZ_JBEXSH010000256.1:0-10390 GCF_040613555.1 Streptomyces sp. NPDC006265 | reverse complement strand
CCCGCAACCTCACCCAGCCCGACCGCCCCCACAGCCGCCCCCACCTGGACGCCGAGGTCGCCGACCAGGTCGGCGGCGGGCTGCACGACGCGACCATCGCGCACGTCACGGCCGACGCCCTGCATCCCACCCCGTACGCCACCGCCTACGAGATCACCGACCATCTGCCCTTCAACGTCAAGAAGCTGAAGGCGCTGCTGAGGGAGCGCCGGGTCGGCATTCTCACCGTCAAGAAGCGGGGCTCGGCGGTCGAGCCGGAGGAGCTCCGCAGGAAGGTCAAGCCGCAGGGCCCGCATGCGGCCACGGTGTTTCTGACCCGGGTCGCGGGGGCACCGGCGATGCTCATCGGACACCCCGTGCGGGCGTAGCCGTCAGGACTGCCCATTCCTCATCCGGCACCCCGCCCGGGCCCAGCCCTCAGACCCGCCCGACGGCCATCGGGCACCCCGCCCGGGCATGGTCGTCACTGTTGCTCCGCTGCCCGCCTCAGAAGCAGTTCCTGCTCCCGTTCGTTCCGGGTCAGGGACGCCGCCCGTTCGAACCCCGCCCGGGCCTGCGCGGTACGACGGAGGCGGGTGAGGAGGTCGCGCGGACGCCGGGTGGGCAGCGAGGCCGGACTGGTCTGCGGGGTCAGGCCCACCATCAGAGACTCGTGGTGACGCCCGGCCCAGCAGGGGCGGTCATTTCGCGACGATCTGCCGGACCTCGACGGTGAGCGTCCAGCAGTCCTCGCGCGGGGACTGGAGTTCTTGGCCTCCTCGATCGCTTCGGCCTTGTGTCCTGGCCATGCACTGGCTGATCGATTGACTTGCTCCTCGCCCGGAAGTGACGGGCGAGAATTCTGGCCTTCCCTGACTGCTTGCTGTGCCATTACACGGCAGGGTTTCCAGCGGGGAGTCCGTGGCTTCCTGTTTCTTCGCGCTGCGCCGGGATTGCTCCTGGTCTTACCGGCGCTCCGCAGGCCGATACCGCCAGTCCGGCGGCCGTCTTCACGTTGATCGCGGCGTTGGTGTCCCGGTCGTGGACGGTGCCGCAGGCGGTACAGGTCCACTCCCGCACCTTCAGGGGTTTGGGACCGTCCACGGCACCGCAGGTGGAGCAGGTCTGGGAGGTCGGTGTGAACCGGCCGATCTTCACCAGGATGCGGCCGTACCGGGCGGCTTTGTACTCCAGCATGTTCACGAACGCCGACCAGCCCGCGTATGCACGGACTTGGCCAGCTTCGTGCGGGCCAGTCCCGCCACCGACAGCTCCTCCACGGCGACCCCGTGGTTCTCGGAGATCAGCTTCGTGGAGAGCTGGTGGTGGAACTCACGGCGTGCGTCGGCGACTGCGGCGTGGGCACGGGCGACCTTCAGACGGGCCTTGGCCCGGTTCCTTGATCCCTTCTGCTTGCGGGACAGCTCACGCTGGACCTGCTTCAGCTTCTTCTCCGCGCGCCGGAGGAAGCGCGGTGAGTTGATCTTCGTGCCGTCGGAGAGGGACGGCGAAGTGGGTGAGGCCGAGGTCGATGCCGATGGTGCGGTCGGTCTCGGGCATCCGCGCCTGGTCGGCGGCGGGGTCGGTGTCGACGACGAAGGAGGCGAAGTACCGTCAGGCCGCGTCCTTGATGACAGTGACGGAGGTGGGGGTGGCGGGCAGCGTGCGGGACCATTTCACCTTCACCGCGCCGATCTTCGGCAGATTCAGCCGCCCTTGGTCACTGATGCTCCAGCGGGCGTTGGCGGTGAACCGGATCGACTGCCGCGTGTTTTTACGGGACTTCAACCGTGGTGCTCTCATCTGCGGTCCCTTGCGCGTGCCTTTGAGGGAGGCGAAGAAGTTGCGGTACGCCTTCTCGGCGTCGCGCAGGGACTGCTGGAGCACCACCACGGAGACCTCGCCGAGCCAGGACCGTTCGGCTGTCCGTTTCGCCTCGGTGATCAGCTTCCGGGACAGCTGACCGGCCGTCGGGAACGGCTGCCCGGCCTTACGGGCGTCCTCGCGGGCACGCAGGGCGTCGTTGAACACCACGCGAGCGCACCCGAACGCCCTGACCAGCGCGGCCTGCTGAGCGGCGTCGGGGTACAAGTCGGGTAGCCGGGATGCATTACTGCATCCCGGCCCCCTCAGAACCGTGCGTGCACCTTTCAATGCACACGGCTCAAGCTCGCCCCATGGGCCAGCGCAGTTTCACTTGGCCTGCACGCCATCTTGAGCGTGTAGCTGTCGATGGCATGCGGAGTGCACGAGACGGAGGTTGGTTCGATCGTCGGAGCCGCCATCTCTCCGGTAAACGAAGTGATGCTTGTGCAGCATCTTCTTCGAGGCCGCGAACCAGTTGATCCACTCGCGTGGGCTGTCCGGTTCGTATTCGGCCCCGGCGATGAGCGCCTGATTGCAGAGCGGGCAGAGCCCCTTCTGCTTGTACGCCAAGGACAGACTCACTTTGTCCATGGGCGGTGGCGCCTTCTTACGGCGGCGTCCTTGCCAGTACTCGGCCAGAGCAGGGTCGTCGGGAGACGCCGCGCCCTTCACCTGCACGTGGCGGACAATCTTGGTCCAGCCGAACTTGGGGAGATAGGCGCCGCTGATACGGTCCCCGAAGACCCACTTGTCGTTTCTGGACTCGTTGAACCTGCCGAAGTATCTGTTGGCTACCCAGACCCTCGACTTCCTCGGATGGCTCCTTTTCGCCCACTCCCAGAGCAGCCCCCACACATAGTTGTCGAGACTTGAGAATGTTCGGGAGGAAACCGCATTCCGGTAGTACGCCGACCATCCACGAATGATCGGCGTCAGCGCCCTCAGCATTCCCGCCGCGTTGGAGCCGTACAGGCCCTTCACTTTGGTGCGTAGGGTTTCCCGGAGTCTCTTGACAGCGTCAGCGCTTGGTTTGATGAATAGCTTTCCGTCGTAGCGGCGGATGTTGAAGCCGAGGAAGTCGAACCCGTCCTCCATATGGCGGATCCGGGTCTTTCCTTCTTTGAACCGCAGTCCTCTCGGCTCCAGCCACTCTGCCAACCGTTCCTTGATCTCTTCTGCTTCCGACTTGCTGTGGCACATGACCACAAAGTCATCCGCGTAACGGATCAGGATCGGGGTCCTGGGGGCAGCTTTCGGCTCGTATGTCTTCGCCTCGGCTCCCCAGTACCGGCGCCCTGCTGCCTCTTCCATCCCATGCAGTGCCACGTTCATCAGCAGCGGGCTGATCACACCGCCCTGCGGAGTCCCCTCCTCGGTTGGTGTGAAGCGGCCCTCTTCGACCACACCGGCCCTCAGCCACGCACGGATGAGACTCCGGCCGGGGAATCCCCCGACGGCGTCCATCAGGCGAGGATGGTCGATGCGGTCGAATGCCGCCGACAGATCAACATCGAGAACCCAGAGGCGTTTGGCGTTCTTGCGTGCCGTTGCCCCGAAAATTGCCTCGATCGCGTCGTGGACCCTCTCCCTGGACGGAAACCGTACGACCGGGGTTCGAAACGGGCCTCCCACTCGGGTTCCAGCGCATTCTTGACACGGGCCTGCATGGCCCGGTCCCGAATCGTCGGAATCCCGAGCGGGCGTTGCTTCCCGTTACTCTTCGGGATGTACACCCGCCTGACCGGCATGGCTCGCCAGGGCTTCTCGACCCGATGGACCTCTGACGCGAGATTCCACCGAGCCTTTGGCGTTACCGCCTTCTCCCTGTCGACGCCGGCCGTCTTGCGGCCAGTACTCAGCTGGGACACTCGCCTCACGCTCACCAGCGTGTTGGAGTAGCTCCGCAGCATGAGCTTTTGCAGATTCCTGACCGTGGGCCAGTCCTCTTCCTGCGCTGCCTTGAAGATCCGCTGTCTCAGTCGCCGTACTTCCCCCTCGCATCGGCTCCAGTCGATCTGGTGCCACAGCATGGAGGCGTCCTCGGGTCCGTTCACCGGGCTGAGCGGCAGAGCAGACATGTCCACCATCCTCCCGGCGTCTAACTTGTCCCTCGGTTCGGGCTTATTCTCAGTTCATTTCAAAGGCTCACCTGGTTCACGTCTGCTCCCTTTCGGGCCGGGGAAAGCCCCGTATCCGGCAGGTTATACGGGCGCATTCACCCGACTTCCCTTTCCCTTTCGGGGACCGGCATTCGCTTCTTGAACCATCCTGTCCGGCTGAGGAATTCCGCTTTCCTTGCGGTCGGCCTACCAGATCCCTCTGGACCTCAACCGGGTTTCCACGTTCCGCACCGTCAAGATGCGTCCGGGGAGGGTGCCACCTATTGCCCCGTGGCCAGCGGTGTTCACGAGCCTCGGGTCAGAACCCTCGGCTCCGCTTGACGCTTCCCAGCGTCCGGGCCATGACCGCCGCTATTGCTCGACATCGGGCGGGTAACGCTGACGAGGCTTTGACAGGGGTTCACTTTCGTTCACCCTTCCGGACTGTCCCTCAGCCTGTGACGTCAGATGCCCTGACGTTCTTGGGCCTTGAGCGCTCAGCTTCACACCCCGCCGTTGCCAGCGACGCATGTGAGCGTGGGACCAGACCTCAGAACACTGGTCTGGGACAACCCCGTTGAAGCGGTGTTGTCCACTTGAGCGGTGCGACATCGTGTCGCACCCTGAAGGTGTACCGGAGCTGCATGGCGATCACACTAGTGCCGCGGCAGGCCACGTTTGCCCGTTGAGGAGCGGCGTCCGGTGCGTGCTCTCGGCGTGCCGGCCGGAAGCCCTCTTACTGGACGTACTTGGGGTTTCGTCCGGTGCGGCGAGTGGGGGGTACCCCCTGCTCGAGCGGAGTCGAGAGCGTGGGGGAGCGTGCCGGGCGTCGTGACGGGGCGAACGTTGCCTGCCGCGGCACTAGGCAAGTCGAACCCGCGTCGTCACCGGGAACATGCGAACGATTCATCACCCTGCGTCGAATCGGAGGGACGCCGGATCGACACGCTTGCGGAATCTCCTCGAAGAAGTTCCCCGGAACGCGTCCGTGCAGGTCAGCGCAGCGACTTCCACAGCTTCCCCGCCTCGGGTTCCTCGACCACCACCCGGTTGGGATCCGACGGGGCCCGCGCCACGGGCATCATCACCGTCCGTACCCCGCTCGGCGGGAGGCCCTTCAGGCTCTGGGCGAGCCGGGTCAGTTCGGCGAGGGAGTCCAGGCCGGTGTCGGTGGTGAGGCCGGCGGTGACCGTGTCCGCGACGCGGTACAGCCGGGCCGGGTCGGTGAGCAGGTCCTGGGAGGCGATCTGCTCCAGCAGGGCCTTCACCAGCTTCTGCTGGAGGCCTATGCGGCCCAGGTCGCTGCCGTCGCCTATGCCGTGCCGGGTGCGGGCGAAGGCCAGGGCCCGGGTGCCGTCGAGGTGATGGGTGCCCGCCTCGAGCCGCAGATGGCTGTCCTCGTCGGCGATGTCCTCGTCCGTGGTGACGGTGACGCCGCCGAGCGCGTCGACCAGCTGGGCGAAGCCCGAGAAGTCGATCTCGAGGTAATGGTCCATGCGGACGTTCGTCATCTCCTCGACCGTCTTCACCGCGCAGACGGGTCCGCCGACCTCGTACGCGCTGTTGAACATGGAGTGGTGGGCGACCGCCGTCGACCCGCCGGACGGGCGCGGGCAGGACGGTCGGGTGACCAGGGTGTCGCGCGGGATGCTCACCACCGTCGCACTGGTCCGTCCGGCATCGAGGTGGACGACCATCGCCGTGTCGGAGCGGGCGCCGGAGCTGTCGCCGCCGCCGAGGCGGCGGTTCTCCTTGCCGCTGCGCGAGTCCGAGCCCAGGACCAGGATGTTGAGGGCCTCGCTCGGCAGGGCCGGGCCCGAGGGCGACGGTGTGGTCACCGGCTTCGGAGGCCGGTTGTCGCCCAGCGCGTTGTCGATGTCGACGCCGGTGATGTTGTCACTGAGATGCCAGTAGGCCCAGCCCGCCGCTCCGGCGCCCAGCACCAGCGTCCCCGCCAGAGTGAGACCGGCGATCTTCAGCACTCTCGACCGCCGGCCCACGTCTGTGCCCTCGTCCCCGTTGAGTCCCGTCACGGGCAGGAACATAAGTCCGAATTATTGCGGGGAGGGAGCCCAGGGCGCCCATTCTTCGGAAATTCTCAGACTTCAGGACCCGGGCTCACCCCAGTGTCACCACCGGCACCGGATTGCTCCCGCTCCACGAGCCGTTGAACCCGAACGTCACCCAACCGCCGTCCGGTACGGAGCCGTTGTAGGGGGCGTTCGCGCAACTGACCGCCGTGCCCGACTGCGTGCAGTTCGCGTTCCACGCCTGCGTGATCCGCTGCCCGGCGCCGAACGTCCAGTTCGCCTTCCACGACGACAGCGCGGCGCCCGAGCAGGCGATCCGCACCTGGCCCGTGTAGCCCGTGCTCCACTGGCTGGTGACGCTGTAGACGGCCGTGCAGGCACCCGTCGGCGGCGGGGTCGTCGTCCCGCCGAGCGCCTCGGCGATGGCATGGTACGCCGGTTTCGGCTGGTAGTTCTCGTCGTACGGCGTCGCCGCGCCCTGGCCGGGGAAGGTGTCCGGGATCCAGGAGTCGGAGTCGGTGAAGCCCCAGACGGTGACGCCGGTGCAGCGCGCGACCGCGACACAGGCGTTCATGACAGCCTTGTAGTCGGCGGCCTGCTGGGTCAGCTTGGCCTGGGTCATCGGGAGCTGCGTCCGGATGTCCAGCTCCGTGATCGCCACGTCGACCCCCAGGTCGGCGAAGCGCTGGATGTTCTGCTGGAGCGTCGAGGGCACCTGGCCGACGATGAGATGGGCCTGCAGCCCGACCCCGTCGATCGGAATCCCGCGTCCCTTCAGGGACTTGACCAGGTCGTACAGGGCGGTGCTCTTCGCGTTGACGCCCTCCACGTTGTAGTCGTTGATGTACAGCCTGGCGCCCGGGTCGGCGGCCCGGGCCCAGGTGAGGGCCTGCGCGATGTAGTCCTGGCCGAGGGTGGTGCGGAAGAGGGTGGGGCGGTAGGTGCCGTCCTCGTTGAAGGGCTCGTTGACCACGTCCCAGGCGGCGATCCGGCCCTTGTAGCGGCCGGCCTCGGTGGCGATGTGGTCCTGGACGATCGCGCCGAGCTGGTCCCGGGTCCAGCTGCCGCTCGTCAGCCAGTCCGGGTTCTGCTGGTGCCAGAGCAGGGTGTGCCCGCGCACCTGCTGGCCGTGCGCCTCGGCGAAGTCCACGATCCGGTCGGCCTCGGCCCAGTCGTGGCTGCCCCGGCTCGGCTCGACCGAGCCCCACTTCATGGCGTTGCCGGGGGTCAGCGAGTTGAATTCGCGCCCGGCGATCTCGCCGTAGGTGCCGGTGAGCTTGGAGCCGGTGACCGCCGTGCCCATGACCTTGCTCTTGGCTTCGGCGAGATCGCGCAGGGGTGTGTCGGCGGCGTGCGCCGCGGGTGCCGCGAGCAGCAGGGAGCCGGCCGTGAGGACTCCGGCCAGCAGGGATGTCGGTAAGCCCGATCTCAGGGGTCTCATTGCGGGTACCTCCGAAAGTTTCGATGCTGCAACCGATTGGCGTCGGTGCAGTGTGGAGGCGTCCGGAACACCCGTCAATACAGCACCTGCTATTCCGCGGGCCCCGCCGTGCTGCTGCGCACCACCAGACTCGTCGCCAGCTCCACCCTCGTCGCTGCCGGAGTCCCCTCGTCCCGCCCGAGGTCGAGGACCAGCTTGGCCGCCGCCTCGGCCATCTCCGTCAGCGGCTGCCGTACGGTCGTCAGCGGCGGGCCGACCCAGGGCGCCACCGGCAGATCGTCGAAGCCGACCACGCTCAGGTCCTCCGGGATGCGCAGCCCCAGCTCGCGCGCGGCCTCGTACAGCCCGAGCGCCTGGAGGTCGTTCCCGGCGAAGACGGCGGTCGGCCGGTCCGGGCGGCGCAGCAGTTCCAGGCCCCGCCGGTAGCCGGCCTCGTGGTGGAAGTCGCCGGTCGCGATCAGGGTCGGATCCACCGGCAGCCCGGCCGTCTCCAGTGCGGCCCGGTAGCCGTCGATCCGGGCCCGGCTGCACATCATCTGCGAGGGCCCGCTGATCGCTCCGATCCTGCGGTGCCCCAGCTCGACCAGATGCCGGGTGGCGGCGAGACCGCCCTGCCAGTTGGTCGCGCCGATCGACGGCACGTCGGCACCGGGGTCACCCGCCGGGTCCATCACCACGAACGGGATGGAGCGGCTGGTCAGCAGCGCCCGCTGGGACTCGTCGAGCCCGGACAGGACCAGGATCACGCCGTGCGGCCGGCGCGCGGCGACCTGGTCGGCCCAGGTCCGCCCCGGGGTGAGCCGCCCCGCGCTCTCGGACAGCACGACACTGAGCCCGGCGTCCCGCGCCACGTTCTCCACGCCCCGGATGACCTCCATCGCCCAGGCGCTCTCCAGCTCATGGAAGACCAGGTCGATCAGGGGCGAGCGGGTCGCCTCGGCACGGCGGCGCCGGTAGCCGTGGGCGCGCAGCAGGTCCTCGACGCGGGACCGGGTGGCCGGGGCGACGTCGGCCCGGCCGTTGAGGACCTTCGAAACAGTCGGCGCCGAGACGCCCGCCTCACGGGCGATCTCGGCCAGTGTCGCGGTCTGCGCGGTACGCCCCTGCGTCCGGGTCTGCGTCCGGCTTTCAACGGGCTCCGGGGATGTCATGGCGGCGATCGTAACCCTGCGGGCCCCCTTGACGAAGTCCCCGCACCGCCATAGGTTCCCGGAACATTCGAAGTTCATAACGAAACATTCGTGGATACGTTCGTGAGAGGGCCGTCCGTCCACCCGACAGGAGCTTCATGACCACCGCGCCCTGGCGTGACCCCGCGCTGCCCGCCGCCGCCCGCGTCGACGACCTGCTCCCCCGGATGACCCTGGAGGAGAAGACCGCCCAGTTGTACGGCGTGTGGGTGGGCGCCGCGACGGACGGCGACGGAGTCGCTCCGCACCAGCACGACATGACCGTCGAGTACGACTGGGCGGAGCTGATCACCCACGGCCTCGGCCAGCTGACGCGCTCCTTCGGCACCGCCCCCGTGGAACCGGCACTCGGCGCGCAGGCCCTGGCGCGCGCCCAGCGCCGCATCGCCGCGGCCGGCCGCTTCGGCATCCCGGCGATCGCGCACGAGGAGTGCCTGGCCGGCTTCACCGCCTGGCAGGCCACGGCCTATCCGGTCCCGCTGGCGTGGGGCGCGACCTGGGATCCGCCGCTGGTCGAGGAGATGGCCCGCCGCATCGGCGACGACCTGCGCTCGGCCGGCGTCCACCAGGGCCTCGCGCCCGTCCTGGACGTCGTACGCGATCCGCGCTGGGGCCGCGTGGAGGAGACGATCGGCGAGGACCCGTACCTGGTCGGCACGGTCGGCACGGCCTATGTGCGGGGCCTGGAGTCGGCCGGGGTCGTCGCCACGCTCAAGCACTTCGCCGGGTACGCCTCCTCGGCCGGCGCCCGCAACCTCGCCCCGGTTCGGGCGGGGGTCCGTGAGTTCGCCGACGTCACCCTGCCGCCCTTCGAGATGGCCCTGCGCGAGGGCGGGGCCCGCTCGGTGATGGCCGCGTACACCGAGACGGACGGCGTCCCGGCCTCCGCGGACCCCGGGTTGCTCACTCACCTTCTGCGCGAGGAGTGGGGTTTCACCGGCACGGTCGTCGCCGACTACTTCGGCATCGGCTTCCTCCACACCCTCCACCGGGTCGCCGGAACACCCGCCGCGGCGGCCCACGCGGCCCTCACCGCCGGCATCGACGTCGAGCTGCCCACCGTCAAGTGCTACGGCCGCCCGCTGCTGGAGGCGGTCAGGTCGGGCGAGGTCCCCGAAGAGCTCGTGGACCGCGCGGCCCGCCGCGTCCTGCTCCAGAAGTGCGAACTGGGCCTGCTGGACGAGGACTGGACGCCCGAACCGGCCACGGCGATCACCCTCGACTCGACGGGCAACCGGATCCTGGCCCGCCGCCTGGCCGAGGAGTCGGTGGTCCTGCTCGACAACCCCGACGGCCTGCTCCCGCTGGCCCCCGACACCCGCATCGCGGTGGTCGGCCCCCGGGCGGCCGACGCCCTGGCCATGCTGGGCTGCTACTCCTTCCCGTCCCATGTCCTCACCCACCACCCCGAGGTGCCGCCCGGCATCGAGATCCCGACCGTCCTGGACGCCCTGCGCTCCGAACTCCCCGACGCCAAGGTGACGTTCGCGCAGGGCTGCGACGTGACGGACCCGGACACCGCCGGCTTCGAGGAGGCCATCGCCCGCACCGCCGAGGCGGACGTGTGCGTGGCGGTCCTCGGCGACCGGGCGGGCCTGTTCGGCCGCGGCACCTCGGGCGAGGGCTGCGACGCGGCCGACCTCGGCCTGCCGGGCGCCCAGGGCGAGTTGCTGGACGCACTGGTCGCCACCGGCGTCCCCGTGGTGCTGGTACTGCTGACCGGCCGCCCTTACGCGCTGGGCCGCTGGCACGGCCGGCTGGGCGCGGTCGTCCAGGCGTTCTTCC
>NZ_JBEXSH010000255.1:0-10400 GCF_040613555.1 Streptomyces sp. NPDC006265 | reverse complement strand
CCGCGCTCTCCGCCCCCTCCTGGTCCTGGGCGAAGCCCGACGGGATACCGGCGGCGGACTTGGACGTGACGGGGCGTTGGCGGAGGGCGGTTCCTCGCCCCACAGGGCGTCGATCAGTTCCGCCGCCGTGGCGGTGCGGCCCTCGCGCAGCAGCAGGGCGGCGAGCAGGGCGCGTTGCTGGGGGGACCCGGTGGTGACCGGCTCGTCACCGCGCCAGGCGCGCACGGGCCCGAGCACGCTGAAGCGCAGGGCCGCGGACTCCACGGGCCTCTCCGCCACGGTCGTCGTGGCCGGCTCCGACGGCGTCGGCGTGGAGTCGGGACGCCGCTGCTCCGGTACGCGCGGCACACCGTCCGGTACACCGTCCATGCAGTCCCCCTAGACATCCTGAGCAACCACGCCAGTTTGCCTTGTTGACGGCGGATACGTCAGCCGTGGGAGACACCGATCACAGGGCGGCACACGGGAGTCCACCAGGTCTGCACACTCTCTCCGCACGTGGGTGGTCAGGGGCCGCTTACGAGGGGGGAGGTGGAGCGTGCGGGCACGTCGACGGGGCTGCGGGCCCAGGTCGGTGAACGAGAGGGCTGCCCAACTGCTCCGGTTGACCCCTGGTGTCGCCGGGACGCGTCCGGGGGTGGCGGGTGATAGTGGGTGGCCAGTTCAGGTTCCCTACCCGAAGGCGGCGCCCTATGCCCGGCGAGCAGCCCCAGCTCTACGAGACCCTCGACGAGCGGTTCCGGACCGGGCGGTGTCAGGCGGGGGACTCGCGGCTGGAGGTCCTTCACGAGGGGTGCCGGTGGGCCGAGGGGCCCGTGTACGTGCCCGCCGGGCGGTACCTCGTGTGGAGCGACATCCCCAACGACCGGCTGCTGCGCTGGGACGAGACCACCGGCGCCGTCGGGGTGTTCCGCTCCCCCGCCGGCTACCCGAACGGCAGCACCCTGGACGTGCAGGGGCGTCTCGTCACCTGTGAGCAGGGCAATCGGCGGGTGACCAGGACCGAGCACGACGGCTCGGTCACCGTGATCGCGGAGCGGTACCGGGGCAGGCGGCTCAACAGTCCGAACGACGCCGTGGTGAGGTCGGACGGGTCGGTGTGGTTCTCCGACCCGGAGTTCGGGATCGCCACCGACTACGAGGGGCATCGCGCCGAGAGCGAGATCGGCGCCCGGAACGTCTACCGGGTCGACCCCGCGAGCGGCGAGGTGCGGCTGGTCGCCGACGGGTTCCAGGGGCCCAACGGGCTGGTCTTCTCACCGGACGAACGGCGGCTGTTCGTGTCCGACAGCGTGGCCAACCACATCCGCGTCTTCGACGTGGGCGAGGACGGGATCTCGCTCTCGGGGGGCGAGGTGTTCGTCGCGTGCGCGCAGGGCACCTTCGACAACATCCGGTTCGACGACGAGGGGCGGCTCTGGGCCGCCGCCATGGACGGGGGCGTGCACTGCTACGACCCCGACGGCACGCTCCTGGGCCGCATCCTGGTGCCCGGCACCGTCGCCAATGTGCGGTTCGGCGGCGCCCGGCGCAACCGGCTGTTCATCGCCGCCGACACCACCCTGTACTCCCTGATGATGTCGGTCACCGGCACCCCGGCCCTGCCGCTCGGCCGGTGACCCTGTCCCGCAGGGCGCCCTTCACGACCTTCCCGCTCGCGTTGCGCGGCAGCCCGGCGACGAACTCCACCGTTCTCGGGACCTTGTAGTTCGCCATCTCCCTGCGGGACCAGGCGATCAGGTCGTCGGCGGTCAGCAGGGCGCCGGGGCGTCGTACGACGTAGGCCCGGCCGACCTCGCCGAGCCGGGCGTCCGGTACGCCGATCACCGCCACGTCGGCCACGTCCGGGTGCAGGCCCAGGAGCTGCTCTATCTCGGCGGGGTAGGCGTTGAAGCCGCCGACGATGAACATGTCCTTCAGGCGGTCGGTGATGCGCAGGTTGCCCGCCGCGTCCAGGACTCCGATGTCGCCGGTGCGCAGCCAGCCGTCGGGCGACAGCACCTCGGCGGTGGCCTGCTCGTCCTCGTAGTAGCCGGACATGACGTTGAAGCCGCGCACCAGGACCTCGCCGGGCAGGCCGGGTTCCAGGGGCCGGCCCTCGGGGTCCACGACCCGGATCCGTGTGCCGGGGACGGCCCTGCCCGACGTGGAGGCGATGACCGTCGGGTCGTCGCCGCGCCGGCACATGGTGACGAGGCCGCTCGCCTCGGAGAGGCCGTAGGCGGTGAGGACCGTGCCGACGCCGAGTTCGGTGCGCAGGCGCTCCACCAGGCGCAGTGGCACGACCGCCGCTCCCGTCACCACCAGGCGGAGGGCCGAGAGGTCGTGGGCGTCGCGTGCGGGGTGGTCCAGGAGGGACTGGAGGAGGGTCGGGGGGCCGGGGAGTACGGAGACCCGTTCGGCGGCGATGTTGGCCAGGACCGTGTTCACGCCGAACACCGGCTGGGGGATCATCGTCGCGCCCCGCATGAGGCAGGCGATCACCCCGGCCTTGTAACCGAAGGTGTGGAAGAAGGGGTTGACGATCAGGTAGCGGTCGCCCCGGGTGAGGCCCGCCAGGTCGCTCCAGATGCCGTAGGCCCGCAGCGTCTGGTCGTGGGTGATGACGGCGCCCTTGGGGCGGCCGGTCGTGCCCGAGGTGAAGATGATGTCCGAGGGCCAGGTCCCCCGCACGGCCGCGGACCGGTCGCGTACGTCCGCCGTTCCCACCCCCTCCCCGCAGGCCAGGAAGTCCTTCCAGGTCAGGAAACCGGCGGGGGCGTCCTCCGAGAGGACGACCGCGTGCTTGAGGGCGGGCAGGCCGGGCAGCGGGCCGGTGCCGGGGCCGTCTCCGGCCGCCCTGCGCAGGGACGCCACGTACGACGTGCCGAGGAACGTGCCCGTCACGAACAGCAGTCGGGCGCCGCTGCGGCGCAGTACGTCCGCGGCTTCGGCGCCCTTGAAGCGGGTGTTCAGCGGCACGAGCACGGCGCCCGCCGACACCGCGCCCAGGGCCGCGACGATCCAGTCGAGGGAGTTGGGGGCCCAGATGGCGACCCGATCGCCCGGTTCGACGCCGGTCGTCATGCAGGCCGCCGCGGCGCGCTCCACGCGGGCGCCGAGTTCCGCGTAGGTGACGCGGGTGCGGCCCTCGACGACCGCCTCGACGTCCGCGTGGCGTTCGGCCGCCGTTCTGACCAGGTCCGGAACGCTTTCCCATGCCGTATCCGCTCGCACAGCACGCCTCCCCACGCCATAGGAGCTGACTGCCCGTCAGATTATCTGTAATCTGACGACCTGTCAGCGACCGTTCGGCCCCGGAGGTGCGCGCAGCATGGCAGCAGGATCGGGAGGCCTCAAGGACGCCACCGCTCTCGTCGGCATAGGCCAGACACCCTTCGCCAAGCGGCTCCCGGAGGACGAACGCACCCTGGCCTGCCGTGCCGTCCTGGCCGCTCTCGACGACGCCGGGATCGCGCCCGGCGAGGTCGACGCCCTCGCCTCCTACACCATGGAGGAGACGGACGAGGTGGAGCTGGCGAAGGCCTGCGGCTTCGGCGACCTCACCTTCTTCAGCAAGGTCGGCTTCGGCGGCGGCGGTTCGTGTGCCACCGTCGCCCATCTCGCCGCCGCCATCACGGCCGGGCAGGCGAGCGTCGGGGTGGCCTGGCGGTCCCGCAAGCGGGGCAGCGGGCCGCGGCCCTGGACCGACACCACCGTCCAGCTCCCGACCCCGGCCCAGTGGACCCGCCCGTACGGGCTGCTCAGGCCCGCCGACGAGATCGCGATGCTCACCCGCCGCTATATGCACGAGTACGGCGCCACCCGCGACCACCTGTTCAACGTCGCCCTCGCCTGCCGCAACCGGGCCAACCAGAACCCCGCCGCGATCATGTACGACCGCCCCCTGACCCGCGAGATGTACATGACGTCCCGCTGGATCAGCGAGCCGCTGTGCCTCTTCGACAACTGCCTGGAGACCGACGGGGCGCTGGCGTGCGTCGTGGTCTCCGCAGAGCGCGCCCGCGACTGCCGGCGCAAACCCGTCTACGTCCACGCCGCCGCCCAGTCGCTCCCCGCCCAGCACCACGGCATGGTCAACTACTGGAACGACGACCCCCTCACCGGCCCCGCCTGGAGCGCCGCCCGGCACCTGTGGAAACACTCCGACCTGGCCCCCGAGGACGTCGACGTCGCCCAGATCTACGACGCCTTCACGCCCCTGGTCCTGCTCTCCCTGGAGGGCTATGGCTTCTGCGGGCGCGGTGAGGGCGGGGCGTTCACCGAGGGCGGGGCGCTGGAGACCGGCGGGCTGCTTCCGGTGAACACCGGCGGGGGCGGGCTGTCCGAGGCCTACGTGCACGGCTTCAACCTCATCAACGAGGGGGTCAGGCAACTGCGCGGGACCAGTACCGCGCAGGTGCCCGGCGCCGCCGCCTGTCTGGTCACGGCGGGGGAAGGGGTCCCGACCTCCGCCCTGCTGCTGAGGAGTTGAGGAGCTGCCCATGCTGCGTCCCGTCCCCGACAGCGACGGCGCCCCCTTCTGGGAGTACGCCGCACAGGGCGAACTGCGCGTCCAGGCCTGCGCCGCGTGCGGAGAGCTCCGCTTCCCGCCCCGGCCGTGCTGCCCGCACTGCCAGTCCTTCGAGAGCGAGTGGTGTCCGGTGTCCGGCCGGGGCCGGGTCTGGTCGTACGTCGTCGCCCATCCGCCACTGCTGCCCGACTACGCGGCGCAGGCGCCGTACAACGTGGTCGTCGTCGAGCTGGACGACGCGCCTCGCATCCGGCTGGTGGGCAACCTGGTCGCCGGGGCCGGGCAGCCGCTCGGCTCCCTCCCGCCGGAGAGCCTGCGCATCGGCGCCCGGGTGCGGGCCGTCTTCCACGACGGCCTCCCCCAGTGGGTTCCGGAGCGGCCATGAGCAGCGTGCTCGTACGGGCCGACCGGGACAGCGGGATCGCCGTGGTGACGCTGAACCGGCCCGAGCGGCTCAACGCCGTCGACCTCGCCATGGCCGACGAACTCGCCTCCACCTGGCACGAATTGCGGTTCGACGACGCCGTGCGCGCGATCGTCCTCACCGGGGCCGGTGAGCGGGCCTTCTGCACCGGCATCGACCGGGACGCCGCCGTGCCGCAGCCGAACTCGCCCTACGCGCAGGACGATCCGCTGCTCGGCATCGGGCCCAAGGCGAACGACCTGTGGAAACCGGTCGTCGCCGCCGTGCACGGCATGGCCTGCGGAGGAGCCTTCTACCTGCTCGGCGAGGCCGAGTTCCTCGTCGCGGACACCACCGCCTGCTTCTTCGACCCGCACACCACCTACGGCATGGTCAGCGCCTACGAGTCGGTCCTGATGGCACAGCGCATGCCGTACGGGGAGGTCGCGCGGATGGCGTTGATGGGGACGGCGGAACGGATCTCGGCGCGGCGGGCGTACGAGGTCGGGCTGGTGTCGGAACTCGTGGCGGACGGCGAGGCCCTGGAGGCGGCGACCTCGTGCGCCGCCGTTCTCGCCGGGTATCCGACCGAGGCCGTGCAGGGGACCGTGCGGGCCCTGTGGGCCGCGAGCGAGGCGGGGCGCTCGCAGGGGATCGCGCAGGCGCCGCACCTCATCGCACTCGGGAACGCGGCGGGCGAGCGGCAGGCCCGGTTGTTCGGGGAGCGGTCACGGGCATACCGGTTGCGCGAGTAAAGGTCGCTTCCTCATACATGCGTATGCTCGGGGTGTGGTTGAGCATCGGATGATCGACGTCAATGGCATACAGCTGCACATCGCGGAGCAGGGCGAGGGCCCGCTCGTGGTGCTGCTGCACGGATTCCCGGAGTCCTGGCACTCCTGGCGGCACCAGTTCGGTCCGCTGGCCGAGGCCGGTTTCCGGGTGGTCGCGCCCGACCAGCGCGGCTACGGCGGCAGTGACCGCCCCGAGGACGTGTCCGCCTACAGCATCCTCCACCTGGTGGGGGACGTGGTAGGGCTGATCCACGCGCTGGGCGAGGAGCGGGCGTTCGTCGTCGGGCACGACTGGGGCGCGCCGGTGGCCTGGCACACCGCGCTGCTGCGGCCGGATGTGGTGCGCGGTGTGGCGGGGCTGAGTGTGCCGCCGCCGTTCCGCGGCAGCCGCCCCCCGCTTCAGACCATGCAGGAGCGGTTCGAGGGCCGCTTCTACTGGAACTACTTCAACCGGCCCGGAGTGGCGGAGGCCGAGTTCGCCGACACCCGCACGACCCTGCGCAAGCTGCTGTACTCCGCCTCCGGTGACGCGCCGGGCGCCGGGCGTACCGAGCAGGCCCTGGTCGACCTGGAGCGCGGCTGGCTCACGGACGCGCCGGACCCCGAGGTACTGCCCGGGTGGCTCACCGAGGAGGACCTCGACGTGCTCACCGAGAGCTTCGAGCCCGGCTTCACCGGCGCGCTCAACTGGTACCGCAACCTGGACCGCAACTGGGAGCTGACCGCCCCCTGGCAGGGCGCGGTCGTGTCCCCGCCCGCGCTGTACGTGTACGGCGACCGGGACCTGGTCCCGGCCTTCCCGGGCACGCCCGAACTGATCGAGCAGCTGCCCGGGTTGATGCCGAACCTGCGCCGCAAGCCGCTCGTGCTGCCGGGCTGTGGCCACTGGACGCAGCAGGAGCGGCCCGCCGAGGTGAACGAGGCGCTGATCGACTTCCTGACGGAGCTGCGGGACTGACGGGGTGCGGGACCGACGGTCGCGGGACCGGCGCCCCCGTCCGTCGCGGGCCCCGTCAGTCGTCGACGAGGGCCTGGCGGTCGACCTCGCAGTGGTCGACGGAGTCCACCAGTCCCGCGCCGCCCACCCGGACGTCGACGGTGGCCGTGCCGTTCCCGGGGACGGTGACATCGCCGTACCGGCTGACGACGGTGATGCCCTGGGCGTCCTCGAAGGTGACCGAGACGGAGAAGTCCGCCTTGCGGCCGTTGGGGTTGCGGACCTCGACGGTCGCGTAGGGGGCCGCCGGGGTGGCGCAGACGACCAGCCGTGCCGTGCCGTCCTTCAGGGCCTTGCCGCTGCCGGAGCCGGAGGACGACGTCGGTGTGGAGCCGTAGTCCGGCCTGCGGGTGTAGGAGCTGCCGCCGCTGCTGCTGCCGTAGTCATCGTCGTCGGAGCCGTAGGACCCGCCGCTCGATCCGCCGGAGCCGTATGAGCCGCCGCTCGACGTCGACGACCTCGAACTGTCGTGATCCTGGCTCGCACTGCTGCACCCGCCGCCTCCGCCGCCGTGCCCGTGGCTGCGGCCACGGCCCCGGCCGGACGAGAAGCCGGTCAGTGCCAGTACCACCAGGACCAGCACCGCTGTGAACCTGAGCCTGCGCCCCCGTGTCTGCATGCCGGAGAGCCTAGTGATCGCCTGTCACGGCCATGTCACTGCGTGGCGACCGGTGCGTCCCCGGCGTAGCGTCGTGGGTGGCAGCGGTGGACGGACCGCTGCCCGACAAGCGACGGCCGCCGTCCGGAAGCTCTTCCGGTACGCCGGTACGACGGCCGTCCCGGGCCGGTCAGGCGGTGCGCGCCGTGCCCGTGCCCTTCTCCGCGTCCAGCGCGTACACACAGCGGTCCTTGCTGCACGCGTACACCACCCCGTCCCGGACGACCGGGGAGCCGGTGATCTCGCCGCCGGTGGCGAGTTTCCAGCGCAGCCGGCCGTCGTCGGCCTTCAGGGTGTAGAGCAGGTGGTCGGTGGAGCCGAAGTGGATCCGGCCCTCGGCCACCGAGGGGGCGCCCACGATGTCGCCGCCCGCCTGGAAGCGCCACTTGGGCGTGCCGGTGACCGAGTCGAGGGTGTAGAGGCCCTTGCCGCTGCCCACGTGGACATGGCCGGCCGCGACCAGCACGGGATCGACGGAGGAGCGGGACTCGGTGGCGATGCGCCAGCGGTCGCGGCCGTCGGTGGCGTCGAGGGCGTAGACCGTGCCGAGGTAGTCGGCGAGGTAGATGCCGCCGCCGGTGACGGCCGGGCCGGGGACGAAGGTGGGCGGGCAAAGGAACACGGCCGGGGCCTCGAAGTGCCACTTCACGTGCCCGGCGGCCACGTCCAGGGCGAGGACGCGGGTGCCGGCGCAGACGTAGACATAGCCGTCGGTCGCCTGGGTGAGCCGGATCGGGACGCCGCCGCAGGAGGCCGCGTCGCCGATCGGGTACGACCAGCGCTCCTCGCCGGTGCGGGCGTCCAGGGCGCGCAGCCGGGCGTCCTGCCACACGTAGACCGTGCCGTCGTGCAGGGCGGGTCCGGCCTCGGGGGACTCGAAGTCGGACTGGCAGCCGGTGATCTCCCACAGCTTCTGGCCGCCGGAGGCCTCCCAGCCCTGGACGCCGCCGCCGCGGGTGCCGGTGACGACGGTGCCGCGGCCGGCCTGGAGCGAGTAGACCCAGGCGTCCGTCTGCAGCCGCCACAGGTCGGCGCCCTCACGGGCGTCCAGGGCGAACAGGGTGGGCCCGTCGGAGGCGTGGATACGGCCGTCCGCGACCGCCATGGACCAGGCGACGTCCCGGGTCTTGAAGCGGCGCCGGCCGGTGGCGACGTCCAGGGCGTGCACCTCGAAGGAGGTGACGTAGACCAGGTCGCCGGCGACCGAGGGCGTGCCCCAGACGTCGTTGGACATGCGGAAGCGCCAGGGCCGCCAGCCACCGGCCTGCTCCGGGGGCGCGGCCGGGGCCGGAGGGGCGGCGACGGCGGGGCCCACGGCGGGGTCCGTGCCGTTGACACCGGGGCGGGGCTTGGACCAGGAGGCGGCGAGGGCGGCCTCCGGCCGGGGCGCCTTGACGGCGGCGGCGCGCACGTCGGCGACGCGCGGGCCCGGGCCGATGGGCACCGGGGCGCCGGCGAGGCGCACCGGGCCGGTGTCGGGGCCGCCCACCGGCGCGGGGCCACGGCCGTCCCCTGCGCGAACAGCAGCATCAGTGCCCGGGCCGCGGCACGCAGGGCCCTGGGTCCGCGGATGCGCGACCAGAGGACCAGCGGCAGGACGAGAGCGGCGACGCAGAGTACGACCAGCGTGCAGAGGAACGGTGTCCCGGTGAGGCTCATGCCCCTGTAGAGGACGGACAGGACCTTGGGGTTTACGGACGAGTCCGACACTTACCGAGGAATTGCCCGTGTCTCACCAGGGCGTGACCCTGGCCCGGAGTGGAAAAGCTACCGCTTAGTAGTTAGTTCTTGTACTGTTCAATCATGCCAGAAGCAGCCACCGCCCCGGCCGCCCGGGCCACGATCGGCGACAGCGAGTTCGACCGCGACACCGCGCTCACCCGCCGCGCGCCGGGCGTCTACGACATCGACCTCTCCGCCGGCTGGACGATCATCAGCGCCGTCAACGGCGGTTACCTGCTGGCCGTCCTGGGCCGCGCCCTCGCGGACGCCCTGCCGCACGCCGACCCCTTCACGATCTCGGCGCACTACCTGACCGCGTCCCAGCCCGGCCCGGCGGTCGTCCGCACGGACGTCGTCCGCACCGGCCGCACCCTGTCGACCGGCCAGGCCTCCCTCTTCCAGTACGACGACGAGGGCCGCGAGGTGGAACGCATCCGCGTCCTCGCCTCCTACGGCGACCTGGACACCCTGCCCGACGATGTCCGTACGACCGCCCGGCCGCCCGCGATCCCGCCACTGGAGCACTGCTTCGGCCCGGAGGACGGACCCGCACCGGTCGACGGCAGCTCGGCCATCGCCGACCGGCTGATGCTCAAGCTCGACCCGTCGACCCTGGGCTGGGCCCTCGGACAGCCCTCCGGCAAGGGCGAGATGCGCGCCTGGTTCGGCCTCGCGGACGGGCGCGAGCCCGACCCGCTCTCCCTGCTGCTCGCGGTGGACGCCCTGCCGCCCACCGCGTTCGAGATCGGGCTGAAGGGCTGGGTGCCGACCGTCGAGCTGACCGTGCACGTCCGCTGCCGTCCGGCGCCGGGCCCGCTGCGGGTGTCGATCACCACGCGCAACCTCGCCGGCGGCTTCCTGGAGGAGGACGCCGAGGTGTGGGACAGCGCGGACCGGCTGGTCGCGCAGTCCAGGCAACTGGCCCGGGCCCGGCTGGGCTGAACTTTGCCTCGTTGACAGGCAGGTCACAGGGCGGCCCCAAGGGAGGCCTGAGCGGCGTTGGTTGAGTACTCGCCTCAGGACTTCCTCACCCTCCCTGGAGTTGTTTCTCATGAAGCGTGTGCGTCTGCTCCCCGCCGTGGCCCTGCCGGCGCTCTCGCCCCTGGCCCTGGCGGCCTGTGGGTCGGGCGACTCCTCGTCGTCCTCGAGCAGCGGGGGCGGGTCCGGGCAGCAGGCCTGCCAGGTGCCGTCGGGGGCGGCCTCGGGTGCTCCGTCCGGGGCTCCGTCCGGGGCACCCTCGGGGGCCCCGTCGGGTGCGCCCTCGGCGGGCACCAAGCCGACGGGCACGCCGTCCGGGGCGCCTTCGGAGATGC
>NZ_JBEXSH010000254.1:0-10410 GCF_040613555.1 Streptomyces sp. NPDC006265 | reverse complement strand
GGCGCTGCTGGAGGCGGAGGGACTGTCCGCTTCCCCGATCACACACCCCGGGCCGTGGCGGAAGCGACGCGGTGGGGGCGATCATGCCGACGGCCGACCTGGACTGGTTGGCCGCCACGGGTGTCCGCGGAGAAGGAAACTGTCGAGATGCCGGTCCAGAAGCAGCCCCGGCCAGGGTGTGCGTTCAAGCAGTCCCGCCACGATCGCGAGATCGGTACAATGACGCTCCGTCAGAAGAAGTGAGTGCCCGACGTCAACGGCCCCTGGCCTAAGGGCGAGATTCGCTTTTGCATAATGCATTCCGCTAAGCACAGCCGCGGATCCGCGAGGGGGAGGAAACACAGTGGCGAGCATCAGCCGCTCTTATGAGGCATTTCGTACGCTTCAGACTCCAGAAAGTAAGCCACTGATCCTCTTCTCTGCCCCGGCCGTGGAGATCGCACAGTGGTCCGGTGTCCCCGAGCGCCGACGCCTCGCTGGCGAGGAGACCGCAGGATTTCAGCGGGAACAGGACCCGGGCAGGGTCCGCGAACTGGCCAGGTTTTTCAAGGATCACCGCAACGTTTCCCAGAAATCCCCTCCTGGGCGCTTTGCAGGATGAAGCGAAGGTTCAGTTCAAGGAGAGCTCTCCCGGTTCGTCCTTCGGGTATCTAGAAATCACATACGAGGACTATTCGAACGTTCCTCTTCTTGAGTTGCTGGAAAGGCTGACAAGAAGACTTGAAGAGCGCGTGAGTGCCCTTAAAGATAGTGTCGTCGACGAGGACAGGGTGGCACTGCTCCTTGAACGGGAGTCTCGGCGAGAGGCGCCATCGGACTCTGACGAGGACGAGCAGTCGGGCGATTCGGGCAGTGATGACGCGAACGAAACCATTTCAGCAGATGAGGGCGACGATGCGAATAATGCACTCCTCGCCGAGGAGACGCATCTAGCTGACTTCTATGCAGAACTAAAAGCCCGGATTCGCGTTTTGCAGCATCTCGGTATCGATGATGCTGAGGAGATCCAAGGGTTCACCAAAGCTGCATTGCTGGGGTACCTCAAGCCCGTCGTTCTCGTGGACGGCCAGCACAGACTCAGGGGGGCGGTGGTCTCTGCCGAACAGCTGACGGAGACTCCTGAAGCCGAAGAGTCGATTATGGAATCGGTTCTAGCGGGAACTGATCCTGATGTGGCGGGGAAAGATCTGCTTTTGAAGAAAAGCCGACACCTCCCTGTTTCCCTCCTGATGGATAGCAGCCCAAGCGAGCATGTGTTTCAGTTTGTGGTCGTTAATCAGAAGGCAGTACTCATGGGATCTGCCTTGCTGGGAACGATCATCTCAACCAGTCTCGGCCGCGAAGAACTGCAATCAGTCAGAGAGCGCCTGAAGGGAGCAGGCATCCGGCTGGAGGACTCTCAAGCCATTGCCTACCTCACCAGAGCCGAAGAAAGTCCTTTCCGCGGTCTCGTTCAAACAGGAGTCAGCGGCGATCGGTCCGATCTCCTTAAATGGAGTGTTCTGCAGAGCCTGGTCACTGTCTTCCGTAAACTTCAGGGGGGCCGTCCCTATCACGAAAGGACGGACTACGCTCGCGCGTGGAAGACGGAATATCTCCTCGGCTGTGGACTTGTCTCAGGCGACACGCTTGACGAGAAATTCTCCGACTGGTCACGTCCAGACGGACCGTGGAGAGAAACATTCATTCGGTTCTACGCCCATGTGCGTGACTACTTTGGCGACACCCAGGAACTTGATACATACAACGCTTGGGGGAGTACCGCCAACAGTAACCTATTCAATAAGATCTCGCTCACTATTCTCGCATGCGACTACTTCGATTTCATCTACACTCAAGGTGAAACCCTTGAATCAATGGACGATTTCGATATCACCCTACAGAAATGGCTGAAGGAGGGGCGCGTGAGCGCTTCCTACTTCAATCGTGACTGGCGCCTCGAAAAGGTTAAAAAAGACCAGCTCGTCGTGAAGCGGCTGTGGTCTCAGAACTGGCACGAGTACCGGAAAGTGCCGGCCAACGGTCTCCCTCGGAAGTTCAAGCCGTAACCAATGGACACCCAGCCGATTGAGAATTTTTACAGAACGCTCGACCGGGCGCTCGGTAATAGGTGGTCGGAAAGTGACCTCAAAGAAGTCGCCGAGCTCAGTGCTCCTTCCGGCCTCCTGGGAAGAAACGAATGGATCCTTCGCGCAGACTACTCGATAACAGTTGGGCGTTGGTTTATTGAAGGGCTCGTTGACCTGGGGAGATATGCCCGCAATACGGAAAATATCGGATACCTGTTCCGGGAAATATCGCAACGCTTGCAGGAAATGGACCCGCAAGCCCCGAAGGATGAACTACAGCAAATAGCGCGCCAGCTCACATCCTTCGCATGGCGCGATGTCAAGGCAAGGCGAGAAGCGGGCCGAGAGCGCATCGACAACGCTTTGCGAAGCGTCGTCTGGTTCCGGGATGAGCCGCTCCAGCGCTGCTACCTTTGCGGCTACAAGTTCTGCCCCCAAGCACGCGACCTCTTCCTCCGCCGAACAAGCGATCCAGTCGAACCGCACAAATTGGTTGACTTCACTCGACCTAGAGGCGTCAGGTCCAGACACCTCAGGGTCGAGCTGGACCATGTCGTACCCGTCGCAGAAGGCGGAACAGCAGACGAGGACAACCTCAGACTGGCATGCGGCTGGTGCAACAACGTGAAGAGCAACCTGTGGAGCGTCTACGACGCCAAAGCATGGTCGATCGGCGTCATAGAACACCCCTCACTGGGAGTGATATCTGTACCTCAGCCCTTCTGGACACTGCGTGTGGTTGCTACACGGGCACGCTGCGAGGCGCCACAAGGATGCGGTGCCCGGCTCATAGACCACGAACTCTTCGCCGCTCCCCGGAATATCAAGGGCGCCCTGACACCAACAAACCTCATGGTGGTCTGCCGCGAACACGATCCGTGGGCTGGTCACCGGCTAGTGAGCCCACGATTGCTTCCGGGGCGCAAAAATAAATGATCTCTTTCATGAGACAACGGTGAACATGAGGGTGTGTCAACTTGATTAGACACTCCCCCTGGCAAGGGTCATGCGGGCCCTGGACGAGCTGGTCGAGACCGGCACCGACTCCGCCCGCCTCTCCGCGACGACAGGTGCGCCATCATCGGCCTCGCCGGTGCCCGAGCCGAAGTTGACCGCGCCACCGGCTGCCCCATGCCCCTGGCGGTCGAGCCCGGCACGGTCTCCCACACGCGCGGTTCGTCGCAAGGAGTACGCTCCGTACAACCAGCCGCTTTGGCGACCGGGAAGGCTGTCAGCAGGTGAGCGACCCAAGATGCGTGAGCGTTGCGGGCAGAGCTGACCGCCGACCTTGTCGAGTGTCGACAACGGTAGCCAGGTTCCGCTCGCGCTTGGACAGGACCAGGAGAGCGGGAGGGGAGCGCAAGGGGAGCGCGGACGCCTTTGGACGACATAGACAGGGCATCACACATCAGCACACTGCATGTGCTCTGATCAGGCAAAACGAGACTTGGCGGCACGCGGCAACACCGCGCGTCATGAGAGCTAGTGTGCTCGTAATGCGTAGGTCTCGGGTTCGAATCCCGAAGGCGGCTCCATGGTGAATCCCAGGTCACGCACGCCTATGACCTGGGGTTTTTTCTTTTGATTGACCTTGGTATTCGGGCAGATCGCCACACGCTGGTCTGTGCATCGCAATGCGTCGGTCGCGGCGTTCGCTCCCTGTTGCCAACGAGCCGTAACAAGGCTTTGACCTGCGATTTTGGTCCATTGAGCACTTCGGTTGGCCATACGGGCAAATGCTCCGGTGGACAGTCGGTTGACAAGCGTGCGTGACGGCTCGTCGGAGTCGCCTGGCCGCTCCTGGGGGAGGCGAGGGTTCCGGGCGCCTTGGGAAGGGTGGTCGGCGGCGTAGGGGTTGTGCTGTTCCGACAGGCTGGGGGTACCACTGGCTGCCGAGGGGCGACGGCACTGGTGAGGTTCCCGCTGCAGCGTCGCGCACGGACCGGGCCCCCGTCAGTGGGAGGATCGGCAGGTAGGCCGGAGTGCGGAGGAGGCGAAGGTGTTGGCGGCGGACAAGGCGATGGCGCAGCGCCTGGTGGGTTGGCTGGTGCCCGACGGTGACCCGCTCGTCGCGCTCTCGGTGGCCGAGGTCGAACGCTTCTGCTGGTACGAGCTGCCGCGCAAGTGGCACGCGGACATTTCTTGAGCAGCGGGGGCGGGTTGTCGCCGTCCTGGCCGACCTGCTGACCGGAGTCGGCCGCGTTCGGGCCGCCGCGGTGTGCACGAGCGCGACCACGGCCCAGGTGCTGGCGGCCTGGCAGCGCTCGGAGGAGGCGGGCTTCGCGGCGTACCGCGAGGCCGCGGCCGCCTCGCCCACGACCCTGCCGGACGTACCCGAGCTGAGGCGGGGGTCAGGTCATGGGCATCCAGGAAGCTCTGGCCCATGCCAACCTCGAAGGTCTACTGGAGCAGGCTCTGGACGAGGGCGAGCTCGACCCGGACGCGCGTACGTTCCCGGCCGCGCGCCGACGGCTCGTCCAGCACTGGCTCACCACGGCGCGGCCCGTGTTCGAGGGCCGCGCCCCGCTGGAGGCCGTCCGCCGTGAACGGCGCGAGTTGTGGGCCGCGGCGCCCCCGACCGAGCGCCACGCCCTGCTCGCCCCGTCCTGCCTGCCCTGGAGGAGTCGGCCGTGGCACCCGTGGACACGGCCGAGCCGCTGCGGTGGCTGCTGGAGCAGATCGGTGACGGCGTCACCCTGACACAGGCTGGCTACCTGCCGCGGGAACTGGTGGCTGCCGCGTTCGCCCGCTACTCGCACTGGTACCCGATCGGCAAGGGACCGCGCTCGGAGGCGGACCTGTTCCAGCTGGCCGACCTGCATGAACTCGCTCGTACCCACCGATTGGTGACCAAGCGCCAGCGTACGCTCAAGCTCTCGCCTGCCGGCCGCACCCAGCTGACGGACCACCGGCTGCGCCAGCGCACGGCCGCGCTGGCCTGGCTCGGCACCACCGCGGCTGAGCGGCAGGTGGCCGAGTCCGCCCTGGGCGCGCTGTGGGCGGAGCCCCGGCTCCGCGAGGACCTGCGCGATGCTGTACATCCGGTGCTTGCGGCGGGCTTCACCCACGGCGACGGCACCGCGATGGTGGCGAAGGACACCGAGCGGCTGCTGTGGAGGTTCTGGCACACCGGCCGCGAACTCGGCTACCTCGACGAGCGGGAACGGTCCGTCGACGCCCCGATCTCCCTGTCCGCCACCGGCCGCCCTCCGCCTCCTGGCCGAGGGACCGCGCGACCACATCTGAGCGCGCCTCAGCGGGCTGTCAGGCCGGCGTCGGTGAAGCGCCGCATCAGCGAGGGCTTGCCGCGGTGCTGTTCGCGCAGGTCGTGCAGGCGTCGGGCGAACTCCTCGGGGGTGCCCGCCCGGTCGTGGACCTCGCGGAGATCCTTCAGGAGGGTGACGGCGGCGTCGTAGGGGCCGGGCTGCTTCTGCCCGATCAGGTGGGCGATGTCCTGCCAGGCTTGGCCGGTGTTCTCGGCCAGGCGGTCCAGGTGGCTCTCGCGAGCCCGCTGTTCGGCCCGGCGGGTCTGGGCGCGGGCCTGTTCCTGCTGCCGGGTGTACTCGCTGCGCACCTCGTGGGCGGCGTCGAGGAGCTCCGCGGCTGAGCGGCGCCGGGCAGCGGGGGACAGTTCGGCCGTACCGCGGGACGCGGCGCGGTGGCGGGCCAGCAGTGTGGGGCCCGGTTGCGGGGCGGTGCCCAGGGCGGCGTCCAGCAGCAGGGTGTCCTTCTCGTGTGGTGGCAGGGCGCGGATCCAGGTGGTGAGCGCGTCCTTGTCGATTGCCTGGGAAGGGGCGTGACCGCTGGCGCTGGCAGCCGCGGTGAGCAGATGCGGGTCGACGTGAAGGAAGTCCGCCAAGGCCTGCTGTGGACCGGTGAGCCGGGCAAGGCCGGCGGGTACGGGCGGCTCGAGGGTGGAGGTGTACTCGTCCTCGTCGACGTCCTCCTCCAGCTCCCAGCGGGTGAGCGCGGAGAGCCAGGCCAGATAGAGGGGGCGCAGGTCGCCCGCGGCGAGTTCGGTCCGCAGGGTGGTGAAGGAGGCGAGGGTGAAGGAGGTCTCGAAGTCCCACTCGCCGCCGTCCTCGGCCTCGTAGGAGAAGTCGAGCAGCAGGTGCCCGTTCCTGGTCCAGCAGGTCAAGGCGTCTTCCGCACAGTACGGTTCGGCGCTGCGGGCGGGCAGCAGCGTGATGGGCAGGCGCAGCATCAGGCGTCGTGAACCCCAGTTGGCGAAGTACAGGTGGGCGTCGTACAGCTGCTCCATCAGTTTGCGCTCATCGCCGCGGAAGTTGCCGTAGTGGTACTCGTTGACGAAGTGCGTCGCGCTGATCCGGGCCCGGCTCGACAGGGCCCGTACCTGCTCGATCTCGTTCATGGTCAACGGTCGGTCGATGGCCTGGAACTCGTAGTACTGGTACCCGCTCACGGCCGTACAGACTACCGACAGGCGCTGCGGCTCGTCTCACGGGGCCTGGACGTGATCCCTCGTTCGGGGCCCGTCCACGGTTACGGTCCCGGCGGCGCCGTCGGATTCGTAGGCTCGGGCTGAGGACGACGCGTTCGCAGGGTTCGGAGGGCAGGAGTGTGGTGGCGGCACCGAGGGAACGGCTGGTTGGGCTGCTCGGCGGGGCGAGGGCGGCGGGCGCTTTCAGCGCATGGCTGGAGGCGCCGGTGGCCGGCCTGAGCCTTGAGGTGGCCGGGGTCGGGCCGGTGCGCCTTCCGCTGCGGGCGCCCCAGGTGAAGCGGCTGATTTCGGTGGCACAGCCGGCGTTGTTCGGGCGGGGCGAACAGACGCTGAGCGACACCAGTGTGCGTGACACCTGGCAGATCCCGCCGGATCGGCTCAGCCTTGACGGTCCTTCCTGGTCGTCGCTGCTGAGTGGCGCGCTGGAGCATTTCCGGGATGCTCTCGGTCTCCCGTCGGCGACTCGGCTGCGGGCTGAGCCGCACGCGATGCTGGTGTACGGCAAGGGCCAGTTCTTCCTCCCGCACCAGGATTCGGAGAAGGACGATGTCATGGTGGGCACGTTGGTGCTCTCCCTGCCTTCAACGCACACGGGGGGAGAGTTGGTCGTCGCGCACGCCGGGCAGGAGTGCGCCTACCGCGGCTCGAAGACAAATCTGACCCTCGTCGCCTTCTATGCTGACTGCCGGCACCAGGTCACTCCGGTCCGAACCGGGTACCGGGTGACGCTCACCTTCAACCTGCTCGCCGAGCCGGGGACTTCGGCCGAGGCGTCCGGACCGCTGGCGGAGCTGGCACACAGTCTGGGCCGGCACTTCGGCTCGCCCGCCAAACCGCGCTATGGTACCCGCGAGTTGGATCCACCGACCCGGCTCGTGTACCTGCTCGATCACGAGTACACCCAGCGGGGCCTGAGCTGGGAGCGGCTCAAGGGCGCCGACGCAGGGCGCGCCGCTCTGTTGCGCGCCGCTGCTGGGCAGGCCGGATGCGAGTCGGTGCTCGCCCTGGCGGAGGTGAAGGAGACCTGGGATGCCTATCCCGACGGGGACGAGCCCTGGGACGACTACGGGTACGACGAGGATGCGGACGACGACGGCGATGAGGGCGACGACGGTGATGCCGGCGAGGACGAGGACTACGTCCTCCAGGATCTGATCGACGACGAGATCACCCTGGGTTGGTGGACCGGTCCGGACGGCACCGGTGGCGAGCCGATCTCGTTGCCGGTTCACGACTACGAGGTGTGCGCGAGTACCGCGAGCGCGGATCTGACGCCCTACGACTCCCAGTACGAGGGCTACATGGGTAACTACGGCAACACGCTGGACCGGTGGTACCGGCGGGCCGCGGTCGTCGTGTGGCCGCGTGAGCGGGCCTTCGCGGCACGCGCTGAGGCCGGATCGCCATGGGCACTGGAGGAACTACGCGCAGGTATCGCGCGAGGCGACCTGGACAGGGCACGACACCGAGCCCAGTCCCTCGTACCGTTCTGGAAGCACACCCACCCGCAACCCGAGCTGCTGGACTGCGCGCTGCTGGTCGCCGCAGGCCTGGACGCGGCCGAGACCGCGGCGATGCTACTGGAGCCGTTCGAGGCGGGCATGCTCGGCCCGCAGCACGCAGGCGCACTGGCCGCGGTGGCTGAGCGGTATGGAACCGCGTGGATGCGCCGGGTCCTCGACGCCTGGTTCGCCTCGGAGTACTGCCTCCAACCGCAGCACTACCAGTGGACCGAGCAGCTGCCCGGGCTGTGCGCGGCGCTGCGTGCCAATCGAGCACCGGCGGTGGCGCGGCTGCTGTCCGCCAGGGTCTGGGCCGCAGTGGACAGCGGCCTTCAGCTGTGGACCACAACCGGACCGGCCGAGATCCGCCGTGCGCGGTTGCAGCAGCTGGCCCTGCCACTGCGACACGTCCTGGCGGTGGCCGACGAAGAGCTGCGGGACGGGATCCTGGCAGCGTTGCACGAACGCGGGGATACGGTGCTCGAATGTCTGATGCCGCTGCTGCGCCGCGCCGCGGAGGCGAGCACGTCGGCCGAGTGGGGCGTGGCGGGGCTCGACGCGGTCGCGCGGGACTGCGCGGACCGGCTCAGCGCGGTGTGCGAGCGACCGCCGCGCGCTGCCGGCGACTGGTCCGTGGCCTGGGCGGGGTGCGGTTGCGAGCTGTGCGGTGCCCTCGGTGCGTTCCTCGGCTCCCGGTCGCGGCGGGTCCTCGAATGGCCGCTGGCGAAGGAGGGGCGGCGGCATGTGCACACCAGGGTCGACTCGGCCGAGCTGCCGGTGCGTCACGAGACCAGGCGGCAGGGGCGCCCGTACACGCTGGTGCTGACGAAGACCCAGGAGCTGTTCACCCGCGAGCAGACGGTCCGCCGTCAGGCCGCGGCGGACCTGGCATGGCTGATGTCGCTACGGAACATGTGACTGCGGCTTCCGGACGCCGGCCTCGCCTGGGAGACGGGCAGCCTGCTCAACGGTCGGCGCTGCCCGGTGGTACGACCCATTCGGCGGGTTGTCCCGTCAGGGAGGCGATCATGTCGAAGTCGCCGTCGTAGTGGAGGACCGTTCGCCGGTGCAGTTCCGCTGTGGCCGCGATCAGCAGGTCGGGGAGGGACAGAGCGCGGTGAAAGCCCGCGTTGAGGGCATGGCGCTGGAGCTCGAGAGCGCGGGTGAAGGTGTCGTCGTCGGTGCGGAGGTAGTCGAAGGCGTGGAGCCAGGTGCTGATCCGCGTTGCTTCTGAGCTGTCCCGTGCGGAGTGGATCATCGCGTACTCGGTGGGCTGGCACACGGCGAGGAGGTAACGCTCATGCAGGGGCTTTAGCACCTCCTTGACGCTCGGTTTCGTCCAGCGGGCGAGGGCGGACTTGTCGATGAGGTAGTGGTCCTGCATCAGGCCGCCTGGCCTTCGTCGCGGTGGCCGTCGTGCTTGAGGGAGCCGTCTGCGTTGCGAGGGCCGGTGTTCTCGACGATCTCGCTGAAGTCGAGCTCGCCGGCGTCCATGGCGTCGAAGCCCTCCTGCCGCAGGTGTCGCTTGACGGCGTCTTCCATGGCGAGGCGGACGGCTTTGGCCTTCGTTTTGGTCCCGAAGATGCGCATGGCCTCGGTCACCATGTCTTCATCGAGATCGATGACAGTCCTGGCCATGTGGATGATCCCTTCGTGGACGCTCCTGTCAATGAAACGATACCATTCATTGACTGTGGTAGATATCGTTTTGATCAGAAGTCTCGTGACGGATGGAGGCTGCGGCGTTTCGTGGGCGGAGTGCCGCGTGATCGCTCCTTGTGCAGGATGAATAGTCGTCCTCATGTCCGGCTCCGCCGCTCTCGGGAATTTCGTCAGAAGCGATGGGACGGCGAGAGATAGTAGGCCAAGCAGCCCCGCCGGTGGACAGCCGGTAGACGGACGCCTTTGGACGGTGCATCACGGGGTGGCACGGGTCAACCTGCCGCACATGCTCTGATCAGGAAAAACGTCACCACGCAGCACGACCAGGCACCACGCAACACGATCGCTCACGGTCTCGTAATGCGTAGGTCTCGGGTTCGAATCCCGAAGGCGGCTCCATAGTGAACCCCAGGACAGATAGCCGCTGACCTGGGGTTTTCTGCTGCTCGGGGCATGGCGCGTCACACGGCCGCAGTGCCGTGAGATTGCTTGCGTGAGTGATGCGTGAGCGGAGCGGTCCGGTGCCCTACTTCTTGCACTTCTTCCGCTTGCCCTTCCTCTTGGCCCTGGCCTCGGCTTTTGCCTTGGCCGCCGTCTTCTTGGTGGCCTTGCGGGCCTCTTCCGCCTCGGTCTTCCGCTGAAGCGGGACCAGCCTGGCGGTGGCCTCGGCGGCGTTCTTGCCGACCTGCGGCAGGAGGCTCTGGTAAATGTCCCG
>NZ_JBEXSH010000253.1:0-10412 GCF_040613555.1 Streptomyces sp. NPDC006265 | reverse complement strand
GCCGGTTGTGCCTGCCCTGCCACGGTAGGCAGCGGGGGTGTCAGCCCGCTTCTCCACCGGCTGCCGCTCGGCTGGGCCGGACCACGCCTCGGACAGCTCCTCTACCACGCGGTACTGCCGGTCACGGCCCGCAGGCTGCCGCACGATGTGTGGCTGGAGAGCTTCACACCGCCGTTCTCCACGGGGTTCCTGCCCTTGTTCTCCCGCGGCCGGGTGGTGGGGCTGGCCCAGTCGCTCAGCGGGGCGGCGATGTCACGCCGCTACCACCTGCCGTTCGCCCTCGTCGAGCGGCTCGGGCTGCGGTTCTACGAGGACGTCGTCGTCCTGAACGAGGCCGACACCGCGACCGTGCGGCGCCACTCCCCCCGGGCCGTCACGCACATCATCCACAACGGCGTCGACCTGCCGCCCGTCGCCCCCCGACGGATCGGCGAGGGCGACTACATCGCCTTCCTGGGGCGGGTGGAGGTGCAGGGGAAGGGGCTGGACCTCCTGCTGGCCGCACACGCCGCCGGCGCGCCGTCGATGCCGCTGCTGCTGGCCGGCGCGGGCACCCGTGGTGAGGAGGCCGGGCTCGCCGCGCTGATCGCCGCGACCGGCGCCGACGCCCGCTGGGTGGGCGAGGTGACGGGGGCCGGGAAGCAGCGGTTCCTGGAGGACTGCGCCTTCCTGGTGCTGCCGTCCCGCAGCGAGTCCTTCGGACTCGTGGCGCTGGAGGCCATGGCGTACGGCAAGCCGGTGCTGCACTTCGATCTGCCCACCCTGCGGTGGATGGACGGCGGTGACATCGCTGTCCCCGCCTTCGACGTGGACGCCCTGGCACGGCAGTTGCGGGATCTCGCGGCGGACGAGCGGATACGCCGCCTGCTGGGACACATGGCGTACCGGACCGCGCAGTGCTTCTCGTGGGAGCAGACGACGGGTCAGTACCTGGCACTCGTCCAGCGGCTGCTGGACACGCCGGGCCCGTCCAGGGGTACCGGGACGGCCGCCCTGGAAGCGAGGCGGGAGGGGGCAGGGTCATGGCAGCGGATCCACTGACCACCGCGATCGACGCGGGCACGCCGCTCGTCGTGCTCTCCCCGCACCTTGACGACGCGGTCCTGTCCTGCGGGGCGCTGATGGCATACGCCGCGGGCCGTACATCCGTACGGGTCGCCACGTTCTTCACCGAAGCCGGTGCTCCGCCGTACACGCTCTCAGGGCGGCACTACCTCCGGCTGTCCGGATGGTCCGACGCCGAGTGCCTGTACCGGGAGCGTCGTGCCGAGGACGAGGAAGTGCTGCGGCGGCTGGGCGTCGGCGGGGTCCATCTGGGGCTGACCGACGGCCTGTTCCGTCGCAAGCCGGCGTCGCCCGGCCGGCACGGGGAGTGGATGCACCGCGCCCTGCCCGAGCCGGCGCACGTCTACCCGACCTACCGGCTGCACGTGGCCACGGGCCGGATCTCCCGTCACGACTCCGGCACCCTGGCCCGTGCGCGCGCCGTGCTGGAGACGCTGGCGTCGGCACCCCGGACCATCCTGCTGGCCCCCTCGGGGGTGGGCCTGCACGTGGACCACGTCCTGGTGCGGACGGCCGCCGAGCTCAGCCGTCAGCGGGTGGTCTACTACAGCGACTTCCCCTACAACCAGCAGCACCGCCTCGACCCCCGCTTCGTCGAGCGGAACGGGCTCGCCGGGGTGGAGTGGTCACGCGGGCTGGCCGGCAAGGCGGCGCTGGTGCGCGGGTACCGCTCGCAGGCGGACGCGCTCTTCCCGGGCGGCCGTGTCCCCGAGGTTCCGGAACTTTACCTGCTGGCCGGCGGTCCTCCGGCGGACGGCAACGGCACGAGAAGTGCGCCATGGCCGTCGTGAGCAAGGCCCTGCCGGTGTCGGTGGCGTGGCTGCGCAGCCGGGCGATTCCCCTGTGGCTGGTGGCGGGCCTCATTGCGGCGCTGACCGGGGCGGTCCGTCTGGTCGGGTTCGGACAGACACCGGACGTGTTCGGCGACGAGGTCTACTACTGGCACATCGGCCACTCGGTGGAGTCCGGAGGCTTCCCCCGGTACAAGGGCTGGCTGTTCTTCCTCCACCCGCCCGGCTACTTCTACCTGGAGGGCGGCTGGGAGAAGCTGTTCGGCGCCCAGGCGGACGTCATCTCCGGGGTGCACCAGATGCGGCTGCTGAACGCCGTGCTCGCCATGATCACCGCCGCCGTGCTCGTCCTTCTGATCACCCGCGTCACCCGGTCCGTCCCCGCCGCCGCGGCGGCGGGTCTGGTCTTCGCCTTCGACCCGTTCATCCTGCGGCTCAACGACCGCGTCCTCATCGAGACCTCGATGATGCTCTGGGTCCTGCTCGGCTATCTCGTGCTGATGCCGTTGACGGAGTCGGACCGGCGCCCCAGAGCGCGTGGCCGGGCGATCGCCGGCGGGCTGCTGTTCGGCCTCGCCATCCTGACCAAGGACGTGGCGGCCCTCATCACGGTGCTGCCGCTGCTCGCCGCCGCGCTGTTCACCTGGCGCTCGCGGCGGTCCCTGCCCCTGATCGCCGCCGCGTCCGCCACCGTGCCGTACGCGGTCTACGTCGTGGTCGTCTGGTCGGCGGGCCACTTCGACGCGCTGTGGGCGGTGAAGACCCACGGCATCAGACGGCTGCTGGGGCAGGTCCAGGAGACCGGATTCAACTCGGCGGGCGCGCCGCCCCTCTCCCAGCGCGTCGCCGAGGAGATGAGCAACTTCGGCAGCACCTACGTGCTGCTGGCGCTGGGTCCCCTGGCGGTGATCCCCCTACTGCGTCGCGGCAACCGGGCTCAGCGTCTGCTCGGGCTCTGGTACCTGTCGGCGGGCATCGCTCTCGCCTACGCCGTGCTCAAGGGCACCCTGGAGGAGCAGGCGCTGTACATGCTCCTCGTGCCGACGATCGTGGTCGTGGCCATGGCGGCCGTACGGCTGTGGCAGGGGCGTGCCGGACGCCCGGCGCTGCGTGCCGGTGTCGCACGGACCACGACCGTCCTCGTCCTCGTGGGAGCCCTGGCAGGCTCCGCATTCACCTACGCGCAGACCAGGGCCCGGCCGGACGACGGCTACCCGCAGCTGCGCCAATACATGCTGGACCACGTGCCCGTGGGCAGCCGGGTCATCTCGACGAGCGGTTCGGTGGACCTGATCCTCGAGGACCGCTACCGCGTCGGCCGCTGGTACAAGCCGCAGGACCGGGCGAGAGTGAGGGCGACGTACATCGTCGCCTCGTGGCGGCTGATCGACCAGGGGTACTCCCCCTTCACCCAGCGCCAGGTGCGGGATCTCACCCGCCAGGGACACCTGGTCTTCTCCTTCCACGGCCGGACCTACGGCACCGTGGCGGTGTACCGGCTGCCGTTGCCGCCGGTGTCGCACGCGGCCGGGGCGGGCGGCGGCGGTGGCTAGCCGCCGGGCGCGCTCCCGGGTGCTGCTCTTCACCAGCGGTCCGTGGGAGGGCGGGGCGGGAGCCGACACGCAGCTGGCGGCGTCGGTCGCCAGCTGCATGCCCGACCGGGACTTCCTGTGGTTCAGCCGGTGGCCGCGGCACGGGCCGCGCGGGACGCGTGGCGACGGGGGCGTTCCGCTCGTGTCCCGGGACGGCGCGCCGCACTTTCCGGAGCGGCTTCAGGCCGCTCTCGCCGGGAGCGTCCTGGCGCGGCGTACGGATCTGGTGCACGCGATCCTGACCATCGGCGGGACCTATCCGCTGTTCTCCCGGCTGCGGCGGGGCCTGCTCGGTGGCGGGCCGGTCATCCACACGGTGCCCGGGGTGATGGACCCCGGGCTGCTGGAGCGGGCTCGGCCACTGGGCGGCGTGACCGTCGCCCTGTCGGAGGCGACGGCGGGGCAGTTGCGGGCCGCGGGGTTCGGGGACGTGCGGGTGATACCGCCGCCCCTCCCGGTGGCGGGGGGGGCGTGGCCCCCACCCCCCCGGGCGCCTCGGGGGGTCCTGTCCCCCCGCCACCACGACCCCGCGGGCGGCGCGCGGGAGGCCATCGCCGCCGCGGCGCAGGCGCACCGCTCGGGGGCGCGCTTCCGCCTGGTGCTGGCGATGCGGGGCCGTCCGGGGCAGGACGAGCATGCGCTCGGGAGGGACTTGCGGGTCCTCGCGGCCCGTGAGGGGCTTCCCGGGGTGGAGGTCCTCGGGCATGTGCCGGACATGCCAGGGCTGCTGGCGGCCACCGATGTCCTGCTCTTCACCCCGCGCGCCCTGGGCGGGAAGGCGGACGTCCCCTTCATCGTGCTGGAGGCCCTCGCCACGGGACGCCCCGTGGTCCTCTCCGACCTTCCGCAGTTCGCCGCACTGGACCCCGCGGGGCCCCGGGCCCCGGTCGCGGACCGGGTGCGCACGGGTGAGCTGCTGTCCCTGCTGCTGCAGCAGCCACGGCGCTGGGAGATGCTGGCCCGGTGTGGGCGTGTCACGGTGGAGGAGCGGTTCGGACCCGACCGCTTCCGCACCGAGTACGAGCGTCTGTACCAGGAGTCCCTGGCATGAACCCGGCACGGCGACGAACGGCCGGCACGGTCAACCGGGCCGCACCGTACCGCAGGCAGATCGGTCTCCTCGCGGCCGCTGTCCTGGTCGCCTCGTGCGCCCCGGCCGTGGAGCGGGACGACACCCGGCGGCACTACGTCTTCGGCACGTTGCAGACCATGGCGGAGAAGGCGCCTCTGGAGCGGAGCAAGGGCATCGAGGTCGCACATCTGCAGATTTTCTGGGACCGGTACGAGACCCGGGAGGGCCACTTCTCCTCCCGGTACCGGGACGGTGTCAGGCGGTCGCTGGAGCGGCTCCAGCGCGCGGGATCGCTCGTCGAGGTGAGCCTGGGGCTGCATCACGCGCCGGGCTGGCTCTTCGACGCGTACCCGGAGGCCGCCTATGCGGACCAGGACGGCAACCGCCTCACCGACGCGCCCAACATGGTCTTCAGCCAGACCGTGCGCGAGAAGGCACAGCGCTACGTGGCCCGGGTGAACCGGGACCTCGGGCTCGACAACTTCTGGGCGATCCGCGTCGGAGTGAGCGGCACCGGCGAGTTCGGCTACCCCTCGGGGGGCGGGAACAACTCCTACTGGGCCTTCGACGCCAACGCCCAGAGCCCGTCCCGGGCCGACCGGCCGCCCGGGACCCCCGCGAACCCCTACCCCGGCTGGAGACCCGGCCAACGCAACTATCGCGGAACGGAGTTCACCGAGGCTCAGGTCCGCGCCTGGTACGACTGGTACCTGCGGGCGCTGTCCGGCGCGGTGAACTGGCAGATCGAGTACTACAGGTCGCTGCGCTATCAGGGGTTCCTGAAGGTGCTGCTGGCGGGCAGCGGCTACTACCCGCGCGACTACCGGCGAGCCGTCGAGCAGCGCCTGGACGCGTCGGCCGGCAACCGGCTGGTCGCCCTCGGGGTCGGCTTCTTCCGGACCGTGGGACAGATCCGCGCCCGCCACAACGTGCAGATCGTTCCGACGTCCCTCGTGGACGGCACGGGGGTGCCCCGCAACAACGGCTGCTCCCCCGAGGACCGCGAGGTGGACGTCCTTTCCCCGCCCGAGCGCGTGCACGGCCAGTGGTCGTCGATGCGCTGGGTCAGCCGCGTCGCCCGGCAGCACGGCTTCGCCCTGCTCAACGGGGAGAGCGCCGGGACGCAGGTCAGCCCCTACCATCCCGGCGTCATGTCCACCGCGGCCCGCCAGATGGAGACGTGCGGGCTGCGGGGGCTGATGTGGGCGTTCGACAGCAACCTCTACGACGGAACCCCCGGGTCGTCCCTCGCGGACTACTCCGCGGTGATCTCCCGGTACCACTGAGGTGATTTGGATGGACGTCACGGTTCTGCGTCCCGACGAACTGACCCCCGGCGACCTCACCGCGTGGGGTGCCATGCAGCGCGCGGAGCTGCGACTGGCCAGCCCCTTCCTCGCCCCCGAGTTCGCCCGGGCCGTGGGTCGCAGGCGTGCCACCGCCCGGGTGGCACGCCTGCGTGAGGGCGGCGGCACCGTCGGGTTCTTCCCCTTCGAACAGCACGCCCTGGGATCCGGCAAGCCGATCGGCTGGGGGTTCTGCGACTGCCAGGGCCTCATCCACCGGCCGGGCCTGGACTGGGACCCGGTGGAGCTGCTCAAAGCCTGCGGTCTCGCGCTCTGGGAGTACGACCATCTGGCCGCTGGCCAGACTCCCTTCGAGACCGGAGGCACGCACACCCGCGCAGCCTCCCCCGTGATGGAGCTCGACGGCGGGCACCAGGCCTACCTCGAACGGCTGCGGCCGAAGGTGCTGCGCACGGCGCGGGGGCACGAACGCAGACTGGCCCGCGATGCGGGGCCGCTCCGGCTCGATTTCCACACACCCGACCCCGCGCTGATGGACACCCTGGTCCGCTGGAAGTCCGCGCAGCTCCGGTCCCGGGGACAGCGCGACCCGCTCTCGCAGGGCTGGTTCCTGGCGATCCTCGGGGAGCTGTTCGACCTGCCGTCCGAATCCTGCTCGGGCACGCTGACCGTGCTCCGCGCGGGCGAGACCCCCGTCGCCATGCTCTACGGGCTGCGGTCACGTGAGGTGTACGCCACCTGGTTCCCCGCCTACGACACCCGGTTCGCCAAGTACTCACCCGGGATCCTCCTGCACCTCAAGTGCGCCGAGGCAGCGGCGGAACGCGGCATCGCCCACATCGACATGGGCAAGGGCACCTCCCGCTACAAGGACGCACTGAAAACGGCGGACCTCACCGTCTCCGAGGGATACGTCGGCCGGCGCACCCCCGGGGCGGTCCTCGGCCGGCTGCGCAGGGCGTCGAGCCGCACCGCCCACACGGCGATCAACGCCGACCCGCGGGTCCACCGCGCTGTGGTCAGGGCCGTCGGCGCGGTGGACCGTCTGCGCTGACCCGCGACCTGCCCCGTCCTGGTGCGGCCTCCCGGCCGGCCAGGGCCCCGCGCCCTACGATGCAGGTGTACGCGCCGGGCCCGCGGATGCCGGGCCCCCGGGAGTCCCGTTGGGGGACGAGGAGGCCGCCATGACCGAGCAGCGAGCCCGAGGCCGCGGCAAGGGCGGTGCGGCCACGACCCCCGCCCGCCGCGCCAGCGACCGCGGCCGGTACGGCCGGCTGAGCCGGGAGCGGGTGCTGGCCAGCGCCCTGGCGCTGGTGGACCGTGAAGGTCTCTCGGCGCTGAGCATGCGCCGCCTGGGCACCGAGCTCGGCGTGGAGGCCATGGCGCTGTACCGGTACGCGTCGAGCAAGGACTCACTGTTGGACGGGCTGGTCGAGGCCTTGTACCTGGAGCTGGAGGAGCGGCTGGCCGCCGACGGGGAGGAGGCCCCCGACTGGCGGGCCGAGCTGCACCGGATCGCCCGGGCGACCTACGACGTGTGTCTGACGCATCCGCAGGCGGTGCCGCTGCTGGCCACGCGTCTGCTGGCGGTCCCGCTGGCCCGGCGGCCCTCCGCGGTCCTGCGCGATCACGAAAGGGTACTGGCCCTCCTGCGGGGCGCCGGGTTCGACGAGGCGACCACGGCCGACGTGTTCCGCGCCTTCACGGCCTGGCTGCTGGGCTACGTGTCCGTGGAGCTGCGGCCGACGGTCGACAACCCGGACGAGACCGACCCGGCCTTCCGGCTGGGGCTGCACCGGCTGTCCGCGAAGGAGTTGCCGACGCTGCGGGAGACGGCGGCCGCACTCGCCGAGCAGGGCGGCCCGCAGGGCCTCACGGCCGGGCTGGACGCCCTGCTCGACAGCTTCACGAGCGGCTCCTCCTCCGCAACATCCGGCTGAACGGTGTCTCCGGCCGCTCCAGGCGCTCGCCGTCCAGCGTGATGTCGACGACCTCGTTGAAGAAGGCGACGCGCCCCCGGATCGCCGCCACGGCGGGCAGCGGCTCGGGGTAGGTCCAGACGAGGTTGGGCGGCACATCGGCCTCGCCGCGCCAGGACCAGTAGGAGGCGGTGCCCTTGTAGGGGCATCCGGTGTGGTGGTCGGTGGCGTCGAACAGGTCGAGACGAACGTCCTCGCGGGGGAGGTAGTACCGCGTGGGCAGGGACGTCTCGAAGAGCAGGACCGGGGCGCGGCTGTCGGCGACGACCTGCCCGTCGACCTCGATCCGCACGTGCCGGCTGCTGGACAGCGCGTCGACGCGTTTGTGCGGGTCACGGGGGTGGATGAAGATCTCCTCGTCCTCCTCGTACCAGTGGTCGAGGCCCGTGTCGGTGCGCAGGAACCACTCGAAGGCGATGTGGCCGGCCAGGTCGTCGGCGGGGAACGTCCAGGCCGCGTTCCGGCGCACCTCGCCGTCGGCGTCGAGATCGTAGAAGATCCGGGAGGCGGTGTGGGCACCCGTGGGCGGGCTCTCGGCCGGGCGGAGGAGGTCGGTGCGGACGTCCTCGCGGGGGAAGACGTACTGCGGCACGGGCAGGTGGGGCTCCCAGACGAGCACCGGGTGCCGGCTGTCGACGACGGTGACGTCGCCCTTGCGGCCGCGCACCCAGCGCTCGCTGGGTTCCCACAGGAGGCCTTCCGGGGTGGTGCGGATCGAGCGGGCGGATGGGTGGGCCGGGCGGGTCGTCATGGCCGGTGCTCCTTCGGAGGTCCGGATGCCGTTCCCCTCCACCGTCCCACGGTCTCAGTGCGCCGCGTCCAGCCGGGCTCGCTGCTCCGGGGTGAGCTCCAGGTCCACCGCGGCCAGGTTCTCCTCCAGCTGGGCCACCGAGGAGACCCCGGCCAGCGGAACGACGGGCAGGTCGCCGCCGATCTGCCAGGCGAGCACGACCTGGTTCACCGTCGCACCCGTCTCCCGGGCCACCTCCCGCAGCGCCGCGAGGCGGGCCGGGGTGCCGGGGTGGTCGAAGTCGGCGGGCAGCCGCTCCGGCCGGACGTAGGCGCCCTTGAGCAGCGGCGAGTACGCGACGAGGGTCAGGCCGGGCTCGGCCCTCAGGTAGCCGAGCAGGTCGGGAGCTGCGTGGCCGAGGCTGCCGTCCGGGAACAGGGCGTCGGGGACGTCGGTGCGAGGGCGCAGGTGGGTGTGCGCGTACTGGAGGACCTCGTAGCCGGGCAGTGCGGCCGCAGCGGCGAGGGCCCGGGCCCGCTCGACGCGCCACACGGCGTGGTTGCTCACGCCGAGCAGTCCGACGGTGCCCTCGGCGACCAGGGCGCCGAAGGCCTCGACGGTCTCCTGGAGCGGCACGGTGTGGTCCTCTATGTGCGCATACAGCAGGTCCAGCCTCTCCAGGCCGAGCCGTTCCCGGCTGCGCTCGGCGGACTCGCGGATCACCTTCGCGGACAGGCCCTCGGGGTGGTCGGTGTAGCTGGTGCCGGGTGCCAGGGGGCGTGCGCCGAGCTTGGTCGCGACGACGATCTCGTCGCCGATGCCGCGGCTGCGCCGCCAGCGGCCGAGGAGTCCCTCGCTCTGGCCGCCCTGGCCGCCGTCGGCCCAGAACGCGTAGTTGTCGGACGTGTCGATGAAGTTCCCGCCGGCTTCGACATAGCGGTCGAGCACGGCGAAGGACGTCGCTTCGTCCGTCACCGAGCCGAACAGCATCGCGCCGAGCGCGAGCACACTCACCTCGCGGCGGGTCGTGGGGTCCGTGCCGATCGTGCGGTACCTCATGGGCCTCTCCCTCTGGCGGGCCCCGGGGGGTCGGGGCACGCAGGGGAGTCTTCAGCTTGGAGTGCTCTTGAGGTCAAGGGCGTGCGCACAGCGCGCACGCACGACGTGTGCACACGACGAAAGGGCCCGCAGGTATCGGCCTGCGAGGCCCTTCACCCCGTCGGGACGACAGGATTTGCGTCGGCGCGCCGCAGGACTTCCTCAGGACTGCGGACGGCTGCCGTGGTTCGCGCCGTTCTTGCGGCGGGCCTTCTTCTTGCGACGTCGCTTTGAGGACATCGACCCTCCTCCTACTAGCTGTTGGACACTATCCACCGGATTGACGCGTGCGGTGATCACAGAGCGCCTTTCCAGCCGACACGACGGCAAACACACACGATGCGATGCACACCGGTGGCCTTCCTCACGGCGGTGGCCCGACTTGGCTCGTCGGACGGCTCGACGACGGATGCGCCGTTCGGACGGACGCGCCGCCGCACCGCGAGCAGGACCGACCATGCCTACAGCCCGAGCGGGCCTGTACGCCCTCGGCGGCACGTCCCGGATCGGCACGCAGTGTCATCGGTGTGCAAGGCTGTGGATCAGTCCGAGCCAGGATGATGCTGGTCCACGCCCTTGACGGTCCTTGTTCGGGATCGAGCTGCGGGGCGCTCGGGCGCATGCTCGGTCAGCGTCGGATGAGGCCGAGGTCGGTTGCGGTGGCGACGGCGGCGGTGCGTGAGTCGACGTCGAGCTTGGCGTAGATGCGGGCCAGGTGGGACTTGACGGTGCCTTCTGTCAGGTGGAGGCGGTCGCCGACGGCCTGGTTGGACAGGCC